>NZ_JACHIA010000019.1 GCF_014202995.1 Longimicrobium terrae | reverse complement strand
CGGCCACAAGACGCCGCGCGACGCGATGCTCGACTGGTACCAGAAGAGCCCAGGACTCTTCCGTGCCGACCCACATAATCACCCGGGCCTTGACAAGTAGATCCTTCGTCGGCGCCGGGCATCGGCGCGACGGACGGTGCCGTAGGCGCCTCCTCAGGATGACATGGTCGGGGTGTGCTCCATCATCAGCCCCCAACAATCCATGTCATCCTGAAGGAGCGGGCGCTGAGCTTTCTGAGGCGCCAAAGCACGGCGCGACTGAAGGATCTGCCATCCGCCAAGCCAACTCTCAACCGAACACCAAAGCTCGCCAACACACAACGCGGGTGGAGGATCATCCTCCACCCGCGTTTGATCGTCAACCCGATCGCGATCCCTGAAGCTTTCTTTACGCCACGACAGGCACGGGAACGCGCAGGGTGGCGGCGACGGCCTCCGGCTCCAGCGGCTTGGCGAACAGGTAGCCCTGGCCGTACTCGCACCCCATCGCCCGCAGTGCCTCCAGCTGCGCCGGTTCCTCGATCCCCTCCGCCACCACCACCACGCCCAGGCTGCGCGCCAGCGCCACGATCGTCTGCACCACCGCCATCTCGCCCGACCGCTGCACGAACGAGCGGTCGATCTTGAGCCCGTCCAGCGGAAGCTGGTGCAGGTACGCGAGCGACGAATATCCCGTCCCGAAGTCGTCCAGGTAGATGGGAATCCCCAGCCCTCGCAGCCGCCCCAGCAGCCCCGCGGCCGCGGCCGGATCGCCCATCACCGTGCTTTCCGTCAGTTCCAGCTTCAGGCTGCCGGGGCGCAGGCCGTGGTCGCGCATGGCCCGCTCCACCTCGTCCACCAACTGCACATCCAGAAACTGCCGCGCCGACACGTTGACGGTGATGAAGCGCGGTCCGCCGTCCGGGTCCGCCGCCATCCACTCCGCCAGCTGCCGGCAGCCCTCGTGCAGCACCCAGCGCCCCAGCGGCACGATGAGCCCCGTGTCCTCCGCCACGCCGATGAACTCCAGCGGGCTCACCATCCCCCGAACCGGATGCCGCCAGCGGACGAGCACTTCCCATCCCGCCACGCGGTCCGCGGCAAGGTCCACGATGGGCTGGTACACGAGGCGGAACTCGCCCCGGCGAATGGCCTGCCGCAGGTCCGTTTCCAGCTGCAGCCGCGCCAGCGCCTGGTTGTGCATGGACTCGTTGAAGACCGCGTACCGCTCCTGGGCCGCGGCGCGCGCCCGGTACATGGCGGCGTCCGCGTTGCGCAGCAGGTTCTGTGGCTCGCCCGGCGCATCGGCGGAAAGCGCGATCCCGATGCTGGCCGAGGTGAACACCTCGTATCCGTCCAGGTCCACCGGAACGGCGAGCACGGCCTGCAGCTCCTCCGCGCGGCGCCCCGCCTCGGCCGCACTGCCCACGCCGTCCAGCAGCAGCACGAACTCCTTGCCGCCAAAGCGCGCCACCGTGTCGGCCGGGCGCACGCAGCCGCGCAGCCGCCCCGCCACCGCGCGCAGCAGCTCGTCGCCCACCAGGTGGCCGAGCGAGTCGGTGACCAGCTTGAAGCGGTCCAGGTCCAGAAAGTAGACGGCGAACGGGCGCGGCGTGCCGTCCGCCTCCACCCGCGCGGCGGCCTGGGCCAGGCGCGTGGCGAACAGGGTGCGGTTGGGAAGGTCCGTCAGCGCGTCGTGCAGCGCGTCGTGCCGCAGCCGCTGCTCCATTTCCTTGCGGCCGGTGATGTTTTCCACCATCGCCACGCAGAAGCTGGGACGCCCCGCGCCGTCTCGCACCACGGAGGTGGCCAGGTGCACCCAGATGGCGCTGCCGTCCTGCAGCTGGTAACGCATCTCCACCCGGTACGCGTTGCGCCGCCCGGCGGCCAGGTCGTGGAACAGGTTCAGGCTGGCGGCGTTCTCGCCGGGGTGGGTGAGCTTCCAGAAGTGCAGTCCGTGAAGCTCCCGCTCGCTCAGCCGCACCATGGCGCGGTAGGCGGTGTTGCTCTGCACGATGCGGCCGTCCATGTCCACCACCAGCACGCCGATGGCCGCGCCCTCGAACATGGCCCGGAAGCGCTCCTCGCTTTCGCGCAGCGCCGCCGCGGCGATGCGCGACGAGATCTCGGCCGCGGCGCCGGCGCCCAGCTCGCGCAGCAGCGCCATTTCCGGCTGCTGCCACGTGCGCCCCGCCTCGCCCACGGCCAGCGCGCCCAGCAGGGTGCCCGCGGAATCGCAGATGGGGGCGCAGAGTACGCCCACGGAGGCGTGCGGCTCCACCGTTTCCATGCAGCGCGCCGCCATGGGACGCAGGGCGGGGATGAGCGACGCGTCTCCGAACGGCCGCTCAGACACGCTCCCGTCCGCCTCGCGCGACAGCAGCAGCCCAGAGGGGGCGTGCAGCGTGCGGGCAGCGAGGCGCGGCCAGTCGCTCCGGTTGCGTAGCGCGCGATGGGGCACGGCGTTCCGGGGTCCGGGAGGGCGGCGCCCGCCCCGGTCGGGGCGCGGCGGGCCGGGAGAACGGATGTTTGCGGGTTGTACTACTCTTACCACAGTGGACGGAATCGCGCAATCCTCACGCCGCCGCAAACACAAGCGGGGCGGCCTGAGGGGCCGCCCCGCGAGGGGAGTCACATGCGAGGAAACGGCGCGGCGCCGGGGTCAGCGGCGCGGGCCGAAGCGCTGGGTGCGCTTGTCTTCCAGGCGGATGAACTGCAGGCAAACCAGGTACACCAGCAGCGTGATGAACAGAAACACGCCGATGTGCCAGAAAAGCGTTCCCCAGCCAGCCATATCTCCCTCGCGGATTGGTCGTCTTGATGGTTCCGGTCTCGTTGGCGCACAAGATATACCGCCCGCCCCGCGAATGCCAGCGGCGCGGCTCAGGTCGCCCTCACGCTGTCACGCCGGCCCGCGTGGCGCATCCGTCGATGTGCCTGGTGGAAACAGCTGCGTCTCATCATCCCGACGTGAACCGGCTTCCTCACCCGGCGTCGCCGTGGGCTCCGCGCTGGCAATCCGCGGATCGGCGCCGCTGGTCATCGCACCGCCGGCGGCATCGTCGTCCGTGGCGGATGCGGGATGATCGGCGGACCGCGCGTCTGCATCGGAGTTGCCATCCAGCGGACGATCGACAAGGATCGCCGTATCTGCTGTCGAGACCTGCGACGGGTCCGCGGGATGCACGCCCTCCGGCAGGTCGGGGAAGTCGGCGGGGTGCAGGGTGCAGAGGGCCTCGTCGGTGGGGGCCTCCACGGGGCCGATGCGGTTGGCGTGGCGGGCCAGCGCCTGCTCGAACGCGTTCCGCACCTCGCGGCCGTTGCCGAAGTTGGGACCGCGGTTCGCGAACAGGTGCCGCAGCCACGCCTTGGCGTGCGCCGCCGCCTCCGGTGACATCGTGTAGCCGTTGTCCTCGCACATCCGCTCCAGAATGGCGAAGAGTTCAGCGGGGACGTAGTCGTCGAAGTTCAGAAACCGGTTGAAGCGCGAGCGCAGCCCCGGATTGCTTTCCAGAAACTTCTCCATCGGCGCGGGATAGCCGGCCACGACCACGATGAGGTCGGCGCGGTTGTCCTCCATCAGCTTCACCAGCGCGTCCACCGCCTCGCGCCCGAAGTCCTGCCCGCTGTCGCTGCTGGCCAGCGCGTAGGCTTCGTCGATGAACAGCATGCCGCCCATCGCCGCCTGCACTTTTTCGGCGACGTTGATGGCCGTCTGCCCCACGTATCCCGCCACCAGCCCGGAGCGGTCCGTCTCCACCAGGTGCCCCCTGGAGAGCACGCCCAGCGCGCGGAAGATCTCCGCCAGCAGCCGCGCCACCGTCGTCTTGCCCGTCCCCGGGTTGCCGGTGAAGACCATGTGCAGCGTCATGGGCGGAACGCGCATGTTGCGCTCCTGCCTCATCCTGCGAACGCGCACCAGGTTGGCGAGCGTCGCCACCTCCTGCTTCACGCGGCCGAGTCCCACCAGCCGGTTCAGCCGCGCCATCAGTTCGTCCAGGTTCGCCGGGGGAGGCTGGACGGCCTCGGCGGAGGGCACGGGAGCGGCGGGCGAGGGCTGCGGGACCAGGAGTGTGCGGCCGGCCGCGTCGCCGGTGTCCATCGCCGGCATCTCGCCGGGCGCGCCGCCGTCCGCCAGTTCGGGGCGGGGCTGCTGCACGTTGGCCTCGGAGATGGCGGCTTCCAGGCTGGACACGTGCTCGGTCAGGAGCGCGACCTCCGCCGGAAGGTTGTGGCCGTCCGCGGCGATCAGATGCAGGCCCAGTTCGCGAAGACAGGCGGCGGCGTTGGCCGCGTTCACCGTGCCGCGCATCTGGTCTCCCGCCACGAGGACACGGAAGTAGTGCGGCACGCGCTTGAGCACGGCCTGCCCGTCGCCCTCGCCGCGGCCGAATGTGCGCACCATGTCGCGGAGCTGGGCGTTCTGCGCGCGCACGCCGCTGGCGAGCAGTTCCGCCAGGAACGCCGATTCCGGCCGACTGATGTCGCCATCCGCGCGGGCGATGGTGAACAGCACGTCCATCACGTGCTTCTGCACCTCGTTGGCGATGGACGATGGACGCGACCAGTCGCCGCGGCGCTCGGCGCGGCCTGCGAGGTCGTGGAGTTCGTCGTAGAGCTCGGCGGGGGTCATCGGGATGATGGGCGGGGTGGGGCAGGGCGGATCTGCGGAGACAACATCATCTCGCGTGGACGTGCGCGCCAGCCTGCAGGGCCGGGAACGGAGGGGCGACTGAAGTCGCGGCAGCAACGGCGCGAAGTCCGCCTGCGCGGACTGCGGGAGCAGGTATCCGTTGATTTCGGTGAGCACCGTGCGTCCGCCATCCAGGAGCGAATGAATTCGCCGCTGGACAAGCACGAAGTCCGCCTTCGCGGACTGCGGGGGAAAGTGCCGTCGTGAGCGCGACGTTGGCTTGTGGGAAAGTAGATCCTTCGTCGGCGCCAGAGTTCGGCGTGACAGAAGGGGCGTCCGGCGCCTCCTCAGGATGACATGTTGTTGCGGGGCTGACGGTTACCACACCCAGCCATGTCATCCTGAGGGAGCGTGCGCGGCGCCTTCCGCCACTCCGAACTCTGCGCGACCGAAGGATCTACCATCCGCCGAGCCAACTTCGCGATTCACTCCGGCGCTCGCCCCGGCACCTCCTCGAATCTGCCCGCGGACGGATCAAAGGGCGACGGTGATGCGGCCGTCGACGGCGACGCCGCCGGCGGGAAAGGCGAGCCAGGGGTTCACGTCCAGCTCGCGGATGGCATCGTGGTCGCCCACAAGCTGCGACAGGCGCTGGATCACTTCCTCCACCGCGCGCAGGTCCGAGGCGGGCTCGCCGCGGATGCCTTCCAGCAGCTTGATGCCACGGATGCCCCGCACCATTTCCGCCGCATCCACGTCCGTCACCGGCTGCACGCGGAACACCACGTCGCGCAGCGCCTCCACATAGATCCCGCCAAGCCCGAACATCAGCACGGGGCCGAACTGCGGGTCCTGCGTCATCCCCAGGATCGTTTCCTTGCCGCCGCTCATCATCCGCTGCACGAGGACGCCATCCACCGCGTCCGCGGGGAGCCCGGCGCGCTCCGGCACCTCCGTCGTCAGGCGATGGAAGGCGGCACGCAGCGCATCCTCATCCTCCACTCCGACCACCACGCCGCCCACGTCGCTTTTGTGGATGATGCGCGGCGACAGCACCTTCATCACCACCGGCCAGCCGATGGCCTGCGCCGCGGCCGCCGCTTCCTCTACGGTCCGCGCCACGCGATACGGCGCGACGGGGATGCCGTACGCCTCCAGCACGCGCATCACTTCCATCTCCGTCAGCTTCGCGCGTTCTTCCGCCCGCGCGCCGGCCAGGATGGCGGCAACCGATTCGCGGTCCACCTCGTATTCCGCCATCGCGCCGACGGGACGCTCCAGCCACTGCCGGTAGCGGTACAACGCGCCCAGCGCACGCGCGGCGGATTCCGGAAAGCGGTACGCGGGAATGCCGGCCGCGTTCAGCTCCGCCATCCCCTGCGGCAGCCCCTCGCGCCCCATCAGCACGGCGAGCACCGGCTTGTCCGTGCGCCCCGCGGCCACGGAGACGATGGCCTCGGCGACGTCTTCCTGGCGGATTCCGAGCGGAGGAACGAAGGTGGCGATCACCGCGTCCACGTTGGGATCCGCCAGCACCGCCTCCACCGCGATCCGGTAGCTCTGCGCGTTGGCGGACGCGATCATGTCCACGGGATTGGCGAACGACGCCTCTTCGGGGAAGTTCGCGGCGAGCAGGGCGCGCGTGTTTTCCGCCAGCTCCGTCACGTGCAGCCCCGCGGCCTCGCACGCATCGGCGATCAGGATTCCCGGGCCGCCCGCGTTGGTGACGATGGCCACGCGGTTACCGCGCGGCACCGGCTGGTGCGAGAACGCCATCGCCAGGTCGAACATCTCTTCCACGGTGTCCATCCGCAGCACGCCGCACTGGCGCAGGAGCGCGTCCGTGGCGGCATCCGTACCGGCCAGCGCGCCCGTGTGCGACGACGCGGCCCGGGCTCCCGCGCCGGAGCGGCCGGACTTCACGGCCAGGATCGGCTTGCGGCGGGTGATCTCGCGCGCCAACTGCGTGAAGCGGCGCGGGTTGCCGAAGTTCTCCAGGTACATGAGGATGACGCCCGTCCGCTCGTCATCGGCCCAGTACTGGATCAGGTCGTTGCCGCTGACGTCCGGCTTGTTACCCACCGAGATGAACTGGCTGATGCCGATGCCGTACTCCGCCGCGTAGTCGAGGATCGTCACCCCCATCGCCCCCGACTGGCTCATGAAGGCGACCGGGCCGGCGGGCGGCATGGTGGGGGCGAAGGTGGCGTTCATGGACCGGTCCGGCGCCGTGTTGAGCACGCCCATGCAGTTGGGCCCCACGAGCCGCATCCCGTGGCGCCGCACGATCTCCATCAGCTCCGCCTGCCGCTGCACGCCCGCGCCGCCCGTTTCCGCGAACCCCGCGCTGATCACGACGAGGCCCTTCACGCCCTTGCGGCCGCACGCCTCCGCCGCCGCCAGCACGTGCTGCTTGGGGACCACGAGCACGGCCATGTCCACCGGGTCCGGAATGGCCTCCACGGACGGGAACGCGCGGATGCTGTGCACCGCATCCGCCGTGGGATTCACGGGATAGACCGCGCCGTTGAAGCCGTAGCGGACGAGGTTTTCCAGGATCTTGTAGCCCAGCGTGTCGGGCTTGCGGCTCGCGCCCACGACGGCGATGGAGCGCGGGCGGAAGATGGCGTCGAGCAAGGGGAGTGCGTGAGTGCGGGGTGCGGAAGTACGAAAGGTACGAAAGTACGAGAGACGATTCGCTTGCGACCAAGGTACCGGGGCGGGGAAGCGCGTACAATGCGGAGATGCCGGACGCGCGTCAGGGGGATTCCCGTCGATGCACACACGTCTGTGCGGTGGAGGAGTGTGAGTCGCGGCCGCACGCCTCGCGAGAGCGAATGAATCCGCCGCTCAAACAGCGGGAACCCCCGACTCATGGCCGCTGCCGCGTCCATGATCGGGGCTTCAACTGCATGCGATTCGTTGGCAGTTGAAGCCCCGAACGGCGCGCCTATGGCGCCGTCTCGGGGGTTCCCGCTTCTGGAGCGGCGGATTCATTCGCTCCAGAGCGCTCGCGGACGGCTAGATGATTCGGGTCAACACCGAGGCCGAGGGGGCGTCTTCCGGCCGGAATGGTCTGGCGCTCGGCCCACGCACGCAGAACGCCCCGCGACGGATTATCGCGGGGCGCTCATGTTCTTGGAGCATCGATAACGTTGCGACAGATCGGTTTATGTCTGCCGCGCGTCCTCCGCGCCCGCGCGGAGGAGGGAGCCGTGCGTGAGCTCCCACGTGAGCGAGGGCGCGCGCGGCGTCCATCCCAGTTCCACCGTCGCACGAAGCGCGGAGATGGCGGGAATGGAAGTGATCAGCGCCGCGAGAGGACCCCACGCCTCGCGCGCCTCGTCCGCGCTGAGCGCAACCGTGCGCCCGCCGCCGCCCACCGCGTGGCTCATGGCGCCCGCCAACTCGCGGAACGTGTGCGACTGCCCTGCGAGGTTGTACACCGATCCCGCCGGCGCACGCTCCAGCGCCGCCGCGTACGCCGCCGCCAGGTCGTCTGCATGCACGGTGACGAAGGGTGCCGAACCGTCCCCCGGAACCGCGCCCGCGCCGGTCCGCTCGGCGTACTCCAACTGCAGCCGCGTGAACAATCCCGCGCCGCCCTGCCCATACACGTTCGCCGGGCGGATGACGACCGTCCGCACGCCGCGCTCCGCCGCCCGCACCGCCTGCTGCTCCAGCCGGACGCGCGCCTGCTGCTGCGGAATGGCGGCGTCCATGGGCGTATCCTCATCCACCACCGCCGCCTGCATGCCGGCGTACACGCCCAGGCCGCTGGTAAGGATGAGCGGCGCACCGCGTCCCTCCAACGCGCCCACCATCGCCTCCAGCGCGGCCTCGTCGTCCGCCGTCACGCCGCGCGCGCCGCCGACCGCCGCGTGCACCACGCCGTCCGCCGCCGCGACCGCGGAGACGAAGCTGGCGGGATCGGATACGTCGCCGCGATGCACGCGGAACCCGGCAGAACTCAGGCGCGCAGCGGACTCCTCCGATCGCGCCAGCGCCGTCACATCATGCCCCAGCCCCGCGAAGTGCGACGCGACCACGCCTCCGATGTATCCGGACGCGCCGGTGATGAAGATCTTCATGACGGTCAGCTCGCGGCGGCGGCGGTGTCGCGGCCAGCCTTGAGGGTGCGCGTCCACCAGACCAGTTCGTCCAGTATGCTGTCGATGTTGGGACGCAGATACTCCAGTTCCTCCACGCGCTTTTCGCCCTTCAGCGCGGCCATGAAGTCCGCGCCCTGGATGTGCACGCCAGTGCGCGTGGGCGCCATCTGCAGTTCCACCGCGATCAGCCGCAGGTGCTCCACGGCGCGCGTGGCGCCGGTGGGGCCGTATCCCACGCACGCCGCCGCCTTGCGGTTCCACTCGGGATACGCGTAGTCCAGCGCGTTCTTCAGCACGCCGGTGATGCTGCGGTTGTACTCGGGCGTGACGAAGATGTAGCCGTCGAACTGCGCCACCGTCTTCTGCCAGCGCACCGCCTCGGGGTTCTGCGTCGGCACCCACATGTTGGACGCAATCTCGTTGAAGAACGGCATGTCGAAGTCGCGAAGGTCCACCAGTTCAACTTCCATGTTCCCTCGCGCGGCGGCGATCTCCTGTATCCACCGGGTGGGCTTGTCGCCGAAGCGGGTGTCGCGGGTGCTTCCGGGAATGATGGCGATGCGGATGTCTGCGGCCATGAGTGACGCTCCGTGACTTCGTGACGATGAGTGGTTAGGTTACGAACAGTAACCGGCTGGACGTGAAGCTATGTCCACCTCGCCGCTCGTGGAAGAACGCACGGCTACGTGCCTCAGTTACCCGCAGGGAACCCATGGACTCCGAAGCGCTCACCGCGCCCGCCGTCACGCGGCGCGAAGACATCATCGCCTTCGTGGGCGACCACACTCCGGACCGCTGCGGCGGCGCCGAGATCCTGCGGCGCGTGGGCGACAAGTGGTCCGTGTACGTGATTCACGTGCTGGGCGCCGCCGGCACGCTGCGGTTCAGCGAATTGCTGCGCCGCATCCACGGATTGAGCCAGCGCATGCTCACGGTGACGCTGCGCGGCCTGGAGCGTGACGGCTTGGTCGTGCGCACCATGTATCCGGAGGTGCCGCCGCGCGTGGAGTATGCGCTTACGCCGCTGGGCTCCACGCTGCGCGGCGTGGTGGGTCCGCTGCTGGACTGGTCGCTCGCGCACCGCGAGGAGATCGAGGCCGCCCGCCTGCGCTACGACGGCGAAGAGGACGGCTGGGCAGGGGACAAGCCCGGCTGAGGCGGTCTCGGCGAGGGAGAGATGATCGTCCCCAGGGATGGAATGATGATCGTCGCCACACAGGAGCGGATTGGCGGGACGTCGAGGCGCGGTCCATGGTTGTCGCGGGCCGCGGGCTCTCGAAGAGCGAATGAATCCGCCGCTCAAACAGCGGTAAGCCCCGACTCACGGCCGCTGTCGCGTCCATGATCGGGGCTTCAACTGCATGGGATCGCACCTCGCAGTTGAAGCCCCGAACGGCGCGCCTATGGCGCCGGGTCGGGGGTTCCCGCTTCTGGAGCGGCGGATTCATCCGCTCTCGCGAGGCGCGCGTACGCGACCCACGCATCCACCGCTCCGATCCCCTGCCGTACGACCCGCGTAACGCGATCGGCGGGACGGCGAGGCGCGGCCCATGGTTGTCGCGGGCCGCCGGCTCTCCAAGAGCGAATGAATCCGCCGCTCCAACAGCGGTAAGCCCCGACTCACGGCCGCTATCGCGTCCATGATCGGGGCTTCAACTGCATGGGACTGCACCTCGCAGTTGAAGCCCCGAACGGCGCGCCTATGGCGCCGGGTCGGGGGTTCCCGCTCCTGGAGCGGCGGATTCATCCGCTCTCGCGAGGCGCGCGTACGCGACTGACTAATTCACCGCTCCGATCTCCTGCCGCGAACCCGCGTAACGCGACTGGCGGGATGACGAGGCGCGCCCGCGACCCACGCATCCACCGTTCCGATCCCCTGCCGTAGGACCCGCCTAACGCGATTGGCGGGATGGCGAGGCGCGGCCCCGACTCACGCATCACCGCACCCATCCACTGCCGCGCGACCCGCGTACGCGATGGGCGGGATAGCGAGGCGCGGTCCATGGTTGCCGCGGGCCGCCGCCCGTCTTGAGCGAGGCGTGCGGCCGCGACTCAGCCCTCCACCGCACCGAATCCACGGCCGCGGGATGGGTGGTGATCGGGACGCCGGATGGCCGGTTCGGGATCTCAGAACGCGCATGACATCCATCGCTTGATCGCGTTTCTCCTCAACATCTTGCAACGCTCCGCCTCGACGGCCGGCGCGGCGGATTGGGGATGATCTTCATCGACCAAACAGCCGCACGGCACTCGCTGCGGTGGGGCTGCTTGCGTACGGAGAGTGCCTGTTGTATCTTTCCATCCGGATCTACGGATGGAGAATGGATGAGCGTTGCAGCACCCGCGATCTTCGACCGCATGTCGGCCCTGGCCGACACCACACGCAGCCGGCTGCTCCTGGTTCTGGAGCGGCACGAGCTGACCGTGGGCGAGATGTGCCAGGTGCTGCAGCTTCCCCAGTCCACCGTAAGCCGCCACCTGAAGCTGCTGGGCGACGAGGGCTGGGTGAGCGCGCGGGCAGAAGGCACCAGCCGCCGCTACCGCATGCCGCTGGACCGGCTGGAAGCGGACGCGCGGCAGCTGTGGACGCTGGTTCGCCCAGGCGTGGCCGGCCTCCCGTCCGCCGTGCAGGACGCGGAACGGCTGCGCAGCGTGCTGGCCGAGCGGGCCACGCGGTCGCGCGAGTTCTTCAGCAGCGCCGCGGGCGAGTGGGACCGTCTCCGGGCCGACCTTTTCGGACGCCGCGCGGACCTGGTCGGACTGCTCGGCCTGCTGGACGAGGAATGGACCGTGGGCGACCTGGGGTGCGGAACAGGGCAGGTGGCGGCGACCCTCGCGCCTTTCGTCCACCGCGTGGTGGCCGTGGACAGCTCGCCCGCCATGCTGGACGCCGCCCGCGCCCGCCTGGCGCCGCTGGCCAACGTGGAGGTGCGCGCCGGCGAGCTGGAGTCGCTGCCTGTGGATGACGGCGCGCTGGACGCCGCCGTGGCGTTCCTGGTGCTGCACTACGTCGCCGAGCCGGCGCAGGCCGTGGCCGAGGCGGCGCGGGCGCTGCGCCCCGGCGGCCGGCTGCTGGTGATGGACATGATGCCGCACGACCGCGAGGAGTACCGCCAGGCCATGGGACACCTGTGGCAGGGCTTTGCGGAGGAGCAGATGGGCGGATGGATGACGGACGCGGGACTGTCCGCCGTACGCTACCTTCCGCTCCCGCCGGACCCCAGCGCCCGCGGGCCGCGCCTGTTCTGCGCCAGCGCCCGCCGCCTGGACCGATGACGGAGATTGCGGTTGAACCTGATCCACCGATTCTGATCGCCCGAAAAGCAGTCCCGGAGCGGCGCAATCCGCCCCGTACAACGCAGTGACGCTGATCCCGTAGTTCCTATTCCCGATTCCCTATTCCCTATTCCCTGAGGTTTTACGTGAGCATCGCCGAACTGACCAGCCCCTTTATCGCCGCCCGCGAAGCCGGCCGCGAGCCCTTCAAGGTCGCCGACATCTCCCTGGCCGACTTCGGCCGCAAGGAGATCCGCCTGGCCGAGCACGAAATGCCGGGCCTGATGGCGCTGCGCGCCGAGTACGCCGGCAAGAACCCGCTGGCCGGCGCCAAGATCATGGGCTCGCTGCACATGACCGTGCAGACCGCGGTGCTCATCGAGACGCTGGTGGAGCTGGGCGCCGACGTGCGCTGGGTGAGCTGCAACATCTTCAGCACCCAGGACCATGCGGCCGCCGCGGTGGTCGTGGGCAAGGAAGGCACCGAGCAGGAGCCCGCCGGCGTGCCCGTCTATGCCTGGAAGGGCGAGACGCTGGAAGAGTACTGGTGGTGCACGGAGCAGGCGCTGCTGTGGCCCGACGGCACCGGCCCCAACCTGCTGCTGGATGACGGCGGCGACGCCACCCTGCTCGTCCACAAGGGCGTGGAGTACGAGAAGACGGGCGTGATCCCGGCGTTCGACGAGGAGAACGATCCCGAAGAGTGGGGCGTGATCCTGGAGACGCTGCGCCGCACCATCGGCGCGGACCCGCAGGGGTGGACCCGCATCGCGGCCGAGCTGCGCGGCGTGTCGGAAGAGACGACGACCGGCGTGCACCGCCTGTACGAGATGATGAACGCGGGAACGCTGCTGTTCCCGGCGATCAACGTGAACGACAGCGTCACCAAGTCCAAGTTCGACAACCTGTACGGCTGCCGCCACTCGCTGACGGACGGCATTCTGCGCGCGAGCGACGTGATGCTGGCCGGCAAGGTGGCCGTGGTATGCGGCTACGGCGACGTGGGCAAGGGGTGCGCGCAGGCCTTCAAGGGCCAGGGCGCCCGCGTGATCGTCACGGAGATCGATCCCATCTGCGCGCTGCAGGCGGCGATGGAAGGCTACCAGGTGACCACGCTGGATGCGGTGCTGGAGACGGCCGACATCTTCATCACGGCCACCGGCAACAAGGATATCATCACCGTTGACGACATGGCCCGCATGAAGGACAAGGCCATCGTGGGCAACATCGGCCACTTCGACAACGAGATCGACATGGCCGGGCTCAAGAAGGCCGGCATCGAGCGGATCAACATCAAGCCGCAGTACGACGAGTTCGTGTTCCCCGACGGGCACAGCGTGATGCTGCTGGCGGAAGGCCGCCTGCTGAACCTGGGCTGCGCCACGGGCCACCCCTCGTTCGTGATGAGCGCCAGCTTCACCAACCAAGTGATGGCGCAGATCGAGCTGCACACCAACAACGACAGCTACGAAAAGAAGGTGTACGTCCTTCCCAAGAAGCTGGACGAAAAGGTGGCGCGCCTGCACCTGGACAAGCTGGGCGTGAAGCTGACCCAGCTGTCGCCCAAGCAGGCCGACTACATCGGCGTGCCGCTGGAAGGGCCGTACAAGCCGGAGCACTACCGGTACTAAGCACGGAAGTGCGTGAGTGCGGGGTGCTGGGTGCGTGAGTGCTGGGACTGAAGTGCCCAGTGCTCAGGGCCCGGTGCCCGACTGACGGATCGCCGGGGCGGGGCGGGGGAGAGATCCCTCGCCCCGCTTCTCGTTCCGGAACTTGGGACTTTCCGCTGCCGGAAGGCCGGCCTCCCAGCGCTCACTCCGGGGCGGGCTCGGAGCGGGCGCGCACTTCTTCGGAGGTCAGGCCGTACAGCGGAGGCGTGGCGACGCCGCGCAGGGCCAGCATCAGGTACAACTGGCCGCGGTGGTGCGCCTCGTGCTCGACGTGGGCGCGCAGCCACTTCCACACGGCCATCCGCGCGCCGGCCGGCGTGGACACTTTTTCCTGCAGCGCGTCCGCGTCCAGCGCGGCGAAGATGGCGCGCGATTCGTCGTGCAGGCGGTCGTAGTAGTGCAGCACGGCGGGAAGCCCGCTCGCCCGCTCGGGACCGTGGCCGGGATAGCGGCTGGGGCGGCCCTGCACGTTCTCGGCGAACATCCACCGCTCCAGCCCGGCCAGGTGGCGCACCAGCCCGCCGAAGGTGAACCACCCGGGCGCGGGCGACCACTCCACGTCGTCCGGCGGAATCAGCGCGACCACGCGCCGCGTCCGCTGGTGCACGCGTTCCAGGTGGTCCAGCAGCGTCGTCACGGAATCCATGTCCATCGTCGGCACCTATCAGAGGTAGCGGAGCCGGAGCGCCGTCCGCGCGGCGGATAGATGAGAGCCGGCGGATGGAGCCCGGAACGTCGGAACGGCTACACGTTCGGCGAAGGCTGGGTTGACTGTCAAATCAACATCCGCTTGCGCGCGGACAAACCGAACGGCGCCGGCGCGGCCACGTCACGTCACGCCCGCCCGTTCTCGCGCGGAAAGCAGATCCTTCGTCGGCGCCCAGTTTCCCCGCGCCTGCAAGTGCCTCCGGCGCCTCCTCGGGATGACATTTTCCGAGTTCTCGCAACGGATTCCCGCACAAATCCATGTCATCCTGAGGGAGCGTGCGCCGGGCTCTCCGCCGCGCCGGACCCTGCGCGACCGAAGGATCTACCTTCCGCCCGGTCCAATTCCGCGCCACGCACGACGACGCGCGCCCCGGCGGCAGAACCCTTCCGCGCGATGGAGTCCGCCATAACAAAGGAATGTTCCGGCGCGTTTCTCCCCCGCAGTTCCCCCGCGTGCCCCTCCGTCAGAACCTCCGCGTCCTCCGCGTGAAACCCGGATTGCTTCCGAACGCAGCAAAGGCCGCCGATCACACGGATCGACGGCCCTTGCTCCAGCGGAACGGAAGTGAGCGGCGAACTACTTCGCGGCGCGCTTGTCCAGCGTGGTGCGCACCATCTCCAGCAGCGCCCACGGGGTGAACGGCTTCTGCAGAAACAGCGCTTCGGACGTCAGCACGCCCCGCCGCAGCACCTCGTCGTCCGTGTACCCGGACATGAAGATCACCGGCACCCCGGTCAGCACCTCCTCCAGCCGCGTGGCCGCCGCCTGGCCGCTCATGTTGGGCATCACCACGTCCATCAGTACCAGTTGAATGCGGTCGCCCTCGCGCTCGGCCGTCTCAATCGCCTCCACTCCGTCGCGGCACTCCACCACGGTGTAGCCGAAGCGCGTCAGCGACCGGCGCGCCACCATCCGCACCGCGTCCTCGTCCTCCACCAGCAGGATCGTCTCGTCCCCGCCCGCCACCGGCCGGTCCGCCACCGCGCGCGACGTCACGGGCCGCGCCACCGTCGGCAGGTAGATCTTGAAGACGCTCCCCACGCCCACCTCGGAATACACCCACACGTATCCGCCGCTCTGCCGCACGATGCCGTACACGGTGGACAGGCCCAGCCCCGTGCCGCGCCCCACCTCCTTGGTGGTGAAGAAGGGCTCGAACACACGGCTCATCACGTCCTGCGTCATCCCGCTTCCCGTGTCGCTCACCGCGAGCATGGCGTAGCACCCGGCGGGAATGCGCGACCCGTCCCACGCGCGCTGCGATCCATCGAACTCCACCTCCGCCGTCTCGATGGAGATGCGCCCGCCGGCGGGAATGGCGTCGCGCGCGTTCACGGCCAGGTTCATCAGCACCTGCTCCAGCTGGCCCGGGTCCGCCTCCACGTTCCCCACCTGGCCCGTGGTCTGAAAGTGCAGGTCCACGTCCTCGCCCAGCAGACGCTTGAGCATGGGGATCATCCCCGAAACCAGCGAGCTGACTTCCAGGCTCTGCGGCTTCAGAATCTGCCGCCGGCTGAAGGCCAGAAGCTGCCGGGTGAGCCCCGCCGCGCGCTCCGCCGCCTCGGCGATCTGCCCCAGGTCCTGCCGCCGCGGATCGTCCGGCGCCGTGTCGTCCAGCAGCAGGCTCACGTTGCCGCCGATGACGGTGAGCACGTTGTTGAAGTCGTGCGCCACCCCGCCGGCCAGCATTCCCACCGCTTCCATCTTCTGCGACTGCCGCAGCTGCTCCTCAAGGCTGCGCTGCTCGGTGAGGTCGGTGCTCACCCCCACCACGCCGATGGTTCGCCCGGCCGAATCCAGCACCGGGGAACGCATGCTGACGACCGTAAGCCGCCGCCCGTCGCGCCGGGTGATGGTGAGCTCGCCGGACCAGCTTTCGCCGCGGTTGAGCGCCGTGGCCGACTCCGCGTCGGCCTGCACGATGGTTTCGCCGAACACCTCGCGCCGGGTAAGGCCCAGCACCTCTTCCGCCCGCCAGCCGTACAGCTGCTCGGCGTAGGGATTCCACGAGGTGATGACGTCGTCCAGATCGGTGGCGATGACGGCCTGCTGCACCGTGTCCAGCAGCAGCGCCTGCAGGCGGACGGCGTCCTCCACCCGCTCGCGCTCGCTCAGGTCCAGCATGGAGCCGATCATGCGCACCGCGCGCCCGTCCTCGTCGCGCAGCAGGTAGGCGCGGTCCAGAATGCGCACGTAGCCGCCGTCCGCGCGCAGAAAGCGGTACTCGTCGCTCCAGGTAAGGTCCGGGCCGGAGATCACCACTGCCAGACGCGCTTCCACCCGCTCGCGGTCTTCCGGGTGAATGTGCTGCTTCCACCACACCAGCGACTCGGTGTGCGCGCCCAGCGGATGCCGCAGCACCGCCGTGAGCGACTCGTTCCACACCAGCCTGCCGGTGGCGATGTCCCAGTCCCAGATGACATCGTTGGTGGCGCGAAAGAGCAGGCGATAGCGTTCTTCGCTGGCCTGCAGCGCGCGCGCGGCGGCCGTCTCGTCGGTGACGTCGGCGGCGATCACCACGCCGGCGATGATTTCGCCCCGCGCGTCCAGCACGGGCGCGGCGCTCAGCCGGGCCGTGCCCCGCATGCCGTCCGCGCGCACCACCTCGTACATCTCGTCCACCACGACGCGGCCGGTGCGCAGCGCCCGCGCCAGCGGCCACTCGTCGGCCCTGACGCGGCGGCCGTCGAGGTGGTAGCCCTCCCACTCCCCGTACTCATCCGACGAGCGCGACGACATGAAGCCGTGGCGCCAGATCTCGTCCACCTTCTTGTTGCCCAGAATCAGCCGCCCCGACGGCGCCTCGGCGATGATGACGCCCACGGGGAGCTGCTGCAACACCGCGTTCAGCAGGCTGCGCTCCTCCGCCAGCCGCTCGGTGAAGAGCGCGGCTTCCTGGTCGCGCAGCCGCCTGCGGGTGACGTCGCGAAAGTAGACGGCGATTCCCTCTCCGCTGGGGTACGCGTTGACCTCGAACCACGCGTCCAGGGGAGGGAAGTACGTCTCGAACGTCCTCGGCTCTCCGGTGGCCACCACGGCATGGAATTCGTGTTCAAACACTGATCCCACGGTGCCGGGAAACTCGTCCCACACGCTGCGCCCCACCAGTTCCGCGCGGCTGCGCTTGAGCAGCGGCTCCGTCTGCGGGTTCAGGTATTGAAAGCGCCACTCGGCGTCCAGCGTGTAGAAGGCGTCGGTCACGCTTTCCAGGATGCGCACGGCGCGGTCGCGCTCGGCCTCGGCCAGCGCGTGCGCCACGTGCTCGGCCGTGGCGTCCTCGTGCGCCACCACGGCGTGCCGCTGCCCGCCCGTCAGCAGCGGGGTGACGCGCATCTTGAACCAGAGCCGCCCGTCCGGGCCGTCGCAGGGGTACTCCAGGGAAAAGAAGTCCTCCGCCCCCGAAAGCACCGCGCGGATCCCCTCCGCCGAGCGCGCCGCCGTCACCCCGTCCTCGCCGCGGACGCGGGCGCAGATCTCCATGTAGTTGTCGCCCAGCCCCGTGCAGTCCGACGCGCCCGCCTCGGCAAAGCGCCGCCACGCCGCGTTCACCGCCACGATGGTGCCGTGCGGGTCCACCACGGCCAGGTGCGCGGAAAGCGCGTCGATGCTGGCCTGCAGAAAGGAGCGCGACTCGCGCACCTCGTCCTCGGCCGAGCGGCGCGCCGTCGTTTCGCGGGCGATGACCAGCACCGAGTCCAGGCCGCCGTCCGCGCGGAACTCGGGGTGCAGGCGGCAGGCGTACGCCCGCACCGCGCCGCCCTGGCTGCGCAGCATGAACTCCTCCTCGGCCGGCTGCTCGCCGTGCGCCGCCCGCTCCACGGCCTCCTGCCAGGCGTCCAGCCCGGTCCACGGGGTGTCCGCGTCGCGCAGCGTGCCGCCCAGCAGCCGCTCCGCGGGGCACACCAGCAGCGTCTCCATGGCGGGGTTGGCGTACACGACGCGGCCGTCCGGGCCAAAGCGGCTGATGGGGTCCGGCGACTGCTCCACCAGGGCGCGGAACTCCTGCTCCTGCCGCAGCAGCGCGTGGTGCGCCGCGGGGAGCAGAAAGGCGCCGGAAGACGCGGGGACCAGCGCGTCCAGCTCGCCCCCCGAAAGCTCTTCGATTTCCGCCTGCAGCGCGGCAAAGTGGCGGACCAGCTCTTCTAGGCGGGCGCCCCGGTCTTCAGGAGCGAGCATGAGGTTGGTCATGGGGAAGGATCGTGGCGAGGACGCGTGCGGTGTCGGACAGATTGCCGAGCACGCGGACGTGAGGATGGTCCACCAGCAGCAGGGTGGGGGTTACCAGGATGCGGTCGTGCACGGCGCGTACGCCGTCCGTCACCACATCCACCACCTCGATCTCGTACGGGCCGGACAGGTGCTCGCCGGCGATCACGCGCAGATTGCGGATGGCGGAAAGAGAGTTGGGCGCGTTTCCGCTGATGTACAGGCGCAGGCGCAGGGGCGCGGCGGCCCCGGAAGAGTCGTGCATGGGCGCGGCCTGCGTCATGGCCGCGGCGCGGCGTCCGCGTCCTGCCCGGGCTGAGCGCCGCGGCGCCGCAGGATGCCGTTCATCACCTTCTCGCGCTCGTCGGCCGCGGCCAGGGCGGCGGCTTCGGCGGCTTCGCGCTGGGCGCGCACGCCGGCCAGCTCGCGCTCCATGCTGGCCATGCGCAGCCGCAGCTCGGCCTCGGTGCGGTCCAGCTCCAGCCGGCGCTCCTCCGCGTCCGTGGCGGCCTGGGCGGCCAGGCGGCGCTCCTCGTCCTCCTTTTCCCACCGCGCGGTGCCCATGAGCACGTCGCCGCCGGCGCTGTACACGTCCGCCAGGGTGATGCCTCCGCGGGTGAGGATCATCTCGCGCACCTGGTTGCTGTGCGCCATTCCGCGCGACTTCACCACCGTGAGCGCGCGGTTGCGCTCGCCGCCGCGCACGTGGTACGAGAGGTGGAACCAGGTGTCGGCGATGGTGGACACCTGCAGCGAGCTCTGCTCGGCCAGCGGGTCGCTCCCTTCCTGCAGGCTGGTGCACAGGACGGTGATCCCCTGCGACTTGGCGAAGTCCAGCAGGCGAAGGCTGCCGTCCACCGCGGCCACTTCGCCGCCGGACTTGGCCAGCGCGCTGAGCGGGTCCACGATCAGGGCCGATGGACGAAAGGCCAGCAGCCGCTTCTTGATCTCGATCAGGTGCTCTTCCACCCCGCGCGCCTCGGAACGCAGCGACCAGATGTCCAGCAGTCCCTCATCCACCCAGCGCCCCAGGTTCATCCCCACCGAGCTCAGGTTGCGGACAATCTGTTCGGCCGGCTCGTCAAAGGAAAGAAAGAGAACCCGCTCGCCCCGCGCGCAGGTGGCGTCGGCGAAGCTGGAGGAGAGGGTGGTCTTGGCCACGCCCGGCGCGCCGGTGAGCAGAATGCTGCTGCCCCGGAAGTATCCGCCGTCCAGCATCTCGTCCAGCGCGGGAACGCCGCTGCTGACGCGCTCGCTGGACACGGGGTGAACCAGGTCCGCGCGGCCGTAGGTGGCCACCTCCATCCCGTCGCCGGTGATGACGACGGGAAACTCGTTTTCCGAAAAGCCCGATCCGCGGTACTTGACCACGCGGATGCCGCGCACGCTCACCCGCTCGCGCAGGGTGTGCTGCAGCAGGATCACGCAGTCCGCCATGAAGGGAAGGTAGCCGTACTGCGGCGAGGCCAGCGGGTCCGGGCCCTCGGCCTTGGCGGTCAGAATGCAGGTGAGGTCGCGCTCGGCCAGCCACTCGAACAGGCGAAACAGCTCGCGCCGCGCGGCGGCCGGGCCTTCCAGCAGCGCCAGCAGCACGTCGATGCCGTCGAACACCACGCGCTTCGCGCCGATCTGCTTCACCTGGTCGGCCACCTGCGCCAGCACGCCGCCCAGGTCGAAGTCGCCGGAAATGGTGTGCGTGGGAGAAACGTACGCGTCCACGAACAGCAACTGCTCCTGCTCCAGCTCCTTGAGGTTCCATCCAAAGGAGTCGGCGTTTTCGCGGATGCGGCGGGTGTCCTCCTCGAACGCCACGAACACGCCGGGCTCGCCGCGGGCGGCGGCGTTCACCAGCGTCTGCAGCGAAAAGACGGTCTTTCCCGCGCCGGCGCTACCCAGCACCACGGTAATGCGCGCGCTGGGCAGACCGCCGCCGGTGAGTTCGTCGAAGCCGGAAATTCCGGTGGGGCTCTTGCGCGCGGTGTGGGCGGATTCGGTCATCAGGGTGCCGGACGGGGGGCGGCGCGGGGGACGCGCCAGCAGCAATCGGGGGACGGCCGTTGATTGTCGACGATGAATATAGTCTATAACGCTACGAATGTGTACGGGCCTTTGATGACGAAATACGAAAGGTGGCAGGCGGGAAAGGAGTGGGGCAGGTGAGGGATGACGGATGGCCCGCGTCCGCCGTCACACCCGGACGCCGCTCGCGCGCTCCAGGCTGGGGGCCCGGGTGGCGCGAACGGGCGATCTGCGCTAAATTTTCCATGTGCCCCAGAACCAAGGCTGGTTCCGCGGGTACCAGTACCGTCCCCAATCGCCGCGTCCGCGGCGGGAGACGGGGAACCGCGCGGCGAGTTTGCCGCCGGTTCCGTGCGGTCCCACCGGCCCGGAGTTTCGGGCCGCACACTGAGGACTGCTGGCGAGGCGCCCTTACCCGCGAGGGTGGCGCCGCGGACCGCGCGCCGGCAACACAACCCGTACGATGGAAGATCGAGAACGTCTGCAGTGGCTCGTGGCCCAGGCTCGTCGTGGTGTCGGCACTCCGCGCGCGACCGTCTGGGAAATCACTCTTCTTCACGCCGTCCCCCTGCTTGCCGCGTGCGCGCTGGCGCTGGTGCTGGGACGCCCCGAAATCGCCGCCGCCACGCTTGGCCTCGCGGTGATCACGCTGGGAGTGGTACGCACCGCGGTGCGTCCGCGGCGGATGGTGATGGCACCCGCCCGGCTGAGGGCGCGCTATTGAAGATGATCCGGAGCCACTGAGAGCGCGGAAGCGTACGCCGCTTCACACGCGCCGGGCGACGGAAAGGAACAGGTACCGCAAAGGCGGGCTCCCCATGGGGAGCCCGCCTTTCTCGTTTTCCGGATCGCGGCGCCGCCCCGCGCGGAGGGACGGAGCGGAACGGAGCGCATCGGGATGAAACTGTCTGATTCCGAGAACGGCGCCCGCGGGCCCGCAGTGCGCGCGGACGGCTGAATCCGCCGCCGCTGCTGCACAAACCGGCATGGCCGCTTGTGATCTGGTGGTTGCGAAACGCATCCGATGTCACCCATTGTGGCGGGAATCGTTACCCGAGAGTCGCGACTGAAGTGTGGGGCGCGCGCGGCGGGGAGCGCATGATGTGGCCCGGCAACCGCCGGAGCCCGGCCGGGCGGCGGCGTCCGGCCACCAATACCACTCCTTTTCGGAGCACCACCATGCGCAAGCTGAAGCTGAGTGTCGAAGAACTCGAAGTCACCTCGTTCACTGTCCGTGACGCGATGGAAAGCCGCGGCACCGTGGATGGACACCTTCGCAAGGTTGAAACGGTGAACGACCCCACCTGCGACGCCGCCTGGGCCACCTGCAACGGCGAATACACCTGCGCCTTTGCCACCTGTGGCGGCACCTGTTACGCCTCGTGCGACGGAATCTGCGGTTCGGGCAACACCACCTGCGCCGTCTGCCTGCTGGACTGAGCCGGTCGCGGGATGAACATCCGCCCCGCCGAAGACGTTCTTCGGCGGGGCGGTCCGCGTTTGGGGATTGGAGAAACTTTGCGAGGGCTCCGGAGAATCTGCTGCGTTCGGAGAGGCCCCCTCCCCCCAGCCCCCTCCACCCGCTCCGCGGGAGAGGGGGAGCCGTTCGGCGCCGAACCGGGCTTCGGCTTGCGGCGCGGTCTCCGCTGGATGTCGTTCCCGACGCAGTTGAAGCCCCGATCATGGACGCGGCAGCGGCCACGAGTCGGGGCTTACCGCTTGTGGAGCGGCGGATTCATTCGCTCAACGGACTCCGCCCACGCGACGAGTTCCGCTTCCCGCACGGGACCGTTGGCCGCGCCGAACCCTCCCCCAGTCTTTTTTGGGGGAGGGTGGGCCGGTGGTGCCGGCCCGGGTGGGGGCCGCCCGCGAACCCCGCCCGACGCACCGAAACCCGCCCCCGCGCGCGGGTGAAGCCTCACGGGAATACAATGATGCTTTCCGTCTTGGGCCGGGAAAACTCCACCAGTTCAACCCGGGTCGGCTGGCGTTTCCGAGTCGGACGTATCGCGGTAGGTTGTATGGTCAGGTCAATACCCTCACCACACCAACCACCACCGGAATGCGCATCGGGCACGGCTACGACTCGCACCGCTTCGCCGAGGGGCGTCCGCTCATCCTGGGCGGCGTTTCCATCCCGCACCCCGTGGGGCTCACCGGCCACTCCGACGCGGACGCCGTGGCCCACGCGGTCACCGACGCGCTCCTGGGCGCGGCGGGAATGGGCGACATCGGCCGCCACTTTCCGCCATCGGACGATACGTGGAAGGGCGCGGACTCCATGAAGCTGCTGGCCCAGGTGGTGCGGCTTCTGGAAGGGCGCAACCACCAGGTGGTCAACGTGGACGTCACCGTCGTCTGCGAGCAGCCCAGGATCGGCCCGCACGCCGACGCCATGCGCGAACGGCTCTCCGCCGTGCTGGGCATTTCGCCGGACCACGTATCCATCAAGGGAAAGACCAACGAGGGGATGGGATGGATTGGGCGTGGCGAGGGAATTGCCACTTTCGCCGTCGCGCTGATCGACAGCATCGAGGACCTGGATGCGCTGCACGCGCGGCACCGGCGCGATCCCGGGCTCTGACACGCGGCTACCGACGGGGAGTACCGGATGGGCGGGCTGGTTGACCGGCTGATTGAATGGATGCAGGGCCTTTCCGAGGCCCTGGTGTACGTGGTCATCGGGCTGTTTGCCGCGGTGGAGAACGTGTTTCCCCCCGTGCCGGCAGACGCCATCGCGCTCACCGGCGGCTTTCTGGCGGGGCAGGGGGTGGTGAACCCGTGGATCGCCTTTCTGATCGTCTGGATCTGCAACGTGGCAGGCGCGCTGCTCGTCTATTGGCTGGGCCGCCGCTATGGACCCGCGCTGTTCGACACTCGCGCGGGACGCTTTCTGGTGCAGCCCAAGCAGATGGCCCGGCTGGCCAGCGTGTACGACAGGCACGGCGCCAAGGTCATCTTCGTCAGCCGCTTTCTGCCGGCGTTCCGCGCCGTGGTCCCCATCTTTGCCGGCACGACGGGGATGAGCTTCTGGCGCGCGGCGGTGCCCATCGCCGTGGCCTCGGGCGCGTGGTACGGGCTCATCGTCTACCTGGGCGCGACGGCCGGGCAGAACTGGGACCGCATCCGCGCCGCCGTGGACGCCTCCGGCCGCTGGCTGGCCATCGCCGCCGCCATCCTGGCCGTCATCGTCGTCTGGTTCTGGTGGAAGAGCCGCAAGCAGGAGGAGTGACGTCCGCGTGTCATCCACCCCCAAACCCGCCCCGCCGCTCTCCTTTTCCATCGAACCGTACCTGGACCACCTGCGGTTTGAGCGGGGCCTCTCCGAAAAGACGCTGGAAAGCTACGAGCACGACGTGGCCCGCATGGTGGAGTTTGCCGCCAGCCGCGGCCGCGCCGGGCCGGGCGACGTGTCCACGCAGGACCTGCGCGCGTATCTGCTGCTGCTCAAGGATCTGGGGCTGGCCCCGTCGTCCATCGCGCGCAACGTGTCGTCGCTGCGCACCTACTTCCGCTTTCTGATCGGCGAAAACCTGGTCGTCGGCGATCCCAGCGAGCGCATCGACACCCCCAAGGCGTGGAAGAAGCTGCCGGACGTGCTGACGGTGGCGGAAATGGAGAAGCTGATCGAAACGCCGGACCTGAACCATCCGCTCGCGTTTCGCGACAAGGCGATGCTGGAATTTGCGTATGCCAGCGGGGTGCGCGTGTCGGAACTGACGGACCTGCGCCTCCGCAGCCTGCACCTGGACGACGCCTTTGCCAGCGTGTTCGGCAAGGGCGCCAAGGAGCGGCTGGTGCCCATTGGGCGGCGGGCGATCGGCGCGCTCAGCATCTACCTGCGCGAAACGCGGCCGCGGCTGGACCGGGGGAAATCCGAGGGGCGCGTGTTTCTGAACGCGCGCGGCGGGCCGCTGACGCGGATGGGCGTGTGGAAGATTCTGCGCGGCCACGTGGAGGCGGCGGGGATCGAGAAGCGCGTGTCGCCGCACGTGCTTCGCCACTCGTTCGCCACGCACCTGCTGGAGGGCGGGGCGGACCTGGTGGCCGTTCAGGAGATGCTGGGCCACGCCGACATCGGCACCACGCAGCGCTACACGCACGTAGACCGCAGCTACCTGCACCAGGAGCACCGCTCCCACCACCCGCGCGCGTGATCGGGCGGGAGCCGGCCACACCGGGATTTGTCCCACTTCTCCGCATCCACATGCCTCGACGGACCGCGATCCGCTTCACTGCGCTGATGGCCTGTACATGCCTGTACACGGCGTGCGTGCCGGGATTGCACAGGGAGCCGCGCACACCCCAACAGGATGAGCGCGACGTGCTGCTGGCGGCCATCCGCAGCCTGGAAATCGAAGCCGAGCACGATCCCGTGACCGACCAGGTCGTAGGCGAGCACCGCGTTCCCGTGGTCCTGCTCGCGACGACCAGATCCGTAGATCCCGCCCTGATGCCGGGGCGTGAAACGCTGCGGCGAGAGAGAGTCCGCCTCCCCGCGGAAGCCTTGTCCGATCTGGTTCGCCGCAGCGCTGCGCCAGTTCCCATCGTGTCGCTGACCGGGGATTCCCTCCGCGCGCGAGTGATTACGGCCGTCCAGCTCGACTCGCTTCGAAACGCACCGGGTGGGGTAAACGCGCCCGGTCACCTGCTGAATCTCCGGTATCCGCAGGCGAGAGGCGTGCATCTGATCTCGCGCCCGGGGTTCGATCCATCCAGGACGCACGCGGCCGTAAGCGTCGGTCTGTGGTGCGGAAACCAGTGTGGGACAGGCGGGCTTCTGCTGCTGGATTTCCATCGAGGACGCTGGCGCGTTCTACGGTACGTGGGCATGACGATCGCCTGACATCCTTGCCGCCGCTGACGAATGCGTCTTCCGAAACATTCCCATCGCTTCATCCTCGCGCTGCTCCTGACCCTGGCCGGATGCGCGGCCGCCGGGCACGGCGGGTCGCGACGCGCCACGCTGGCGGAGGACGAGCGGGCGGTGTGGAGCGCATACCTGGAGATCGCACGCGCCTCGGCGGAGGTGCACGGACCGGCGGTGGTGATCGACGAGACGATGCTTTCCGGCAGCGCGCCGGAACGGGGATGGCTGGAAACGGTGGAAGGCGGGTTTCCGTACGCCGCGCTGCTCGACGCCGGCGCGCGCAGCGAGGCGCGCGTCCAGTTCTCGTCGGTACTCGGCGCCGTGACGGGCGTGCGCTGGTTGACGAACGAGGAGCGCGAGCAGGTCTTTACCGGGAGCGACGTTCAGACGTCGGCGCGGCTGCACGAGGTCGTCCCTGGGGCCATCCACGTCATCTCCATGTCACGGCCGGGCTTCGACCGCACACGCACGCATGCGGCGCTGGCGGTGTCCACCTGGTGCGGCCCGCTCTGCGGCCACGGCGGGTACGTCCTTTTCCGCCGCCAGCCGGACGGGCGGTGGACGCGCCTCGGCGGCTTCACCGACACCGTAAGCTGAACCGCCCTCGCCGTCGTGCCCGGCACGCGGAACTCCACAGCCTCAGTGACTCGTGCAGGAGACGGAGGATGAAGATGCGTGCGGACGCTGGTTCGCGCCGCGCAGCACCGCCCGGCGACTTGCCACCATTCCCACCTCACGCACCGCCCGACCACATGCTCTCCATCCGCGGACTCATCCTCCTTGTTCTTGCCATCGCCTGCGCCTCGTGCGCGCCGCTCGCGACCGTCCAGCCGCGGACGCTGGAGCAGGATGAGCGCGACGTACTGCTCGCGGTGCTCGAGGACCTCTCCAACGCCAAGGAATACGACTCGACGGGCAAGGTGATCGGCGTACGCCGGCTACTGATTCTCGCCGCGTCCGTGACGACCCCGGCCGAACGGTACATGATGCCCGATGACAGGACCCTGCGGGAACAGGGGATCCGGTTTCCGGGCGAGGTCTTTCCCGATCTGCTTCGGCGCACCAGGTCACCGCTCTCGCTCGCCACCCTGTCCGCGGACTCCACCCGGTTCCGCTTGCTTTCCATCGCACGGATCGACTCGGTCCGGTCCACGCCGGGCGGGATCAACGCGTCCGGGGAGCGGTTGCGGCAGCTGTATCCGGGCGCCGCCTCCATTCAGTTCCTCTCCCGTCCGGGGTTTGATGAACAGCGGCGCCACGCGGCCGTGCTGCAGAGTTACTGGTGCGGAAATTTGTGCGGCGGCGGAGGCTTGCTCCTGCTGAAGTACCGGGACGGGCAGTGGAGGGTGACAGGGTGGGCAGGGATGTCGATCTCCTGACGAACCCGACAGAGCCGCCGGGAGCCGCCCGGCCACTCAGGGTTTGGACGGGTGCGTTGACGATCCCGATCTCGACCGTTACTCTTCTTTGCGATACAAAGTACTTCTCAGAGGAGGACGGCGATGCGGCGAGCGATCTTGGTGACCCTGGGGCTCAGCGCGGCGGGGGCGGTGTTCGGCGCGATCGCCGGGTTGGTCGCGCAGGTTGCCTGGATGC
Source organism: Longimicrobium terrae (assembly GCF_014202995.1). Classification (NCBI taxonomy): domain Bacteria; kingdom Pseudomonadati; phylum Gemmatimonadota; class Longimicrobiia; order Longimicrobiales; family Longimicrobiaceae; genus Longimicrobium; species Longimicrobium terrae. Next base: position 91,530 of record NZ_JACHIA010000019.1, on the reverse strand, counting down.
TTCTGGAATGGGATGGATGGTTTCGCTACCCCGAGGTTCTCGTGTTCGGGGCGGGGATGGGGATGATCGCGGGCGCCGTCCTGGCGCCGCTCACGGCGTGGCTGCTGATGCGGCACGTTCCGCTGGGCCTGGCGTTCGGCGGCACGCTGCTGGGGACGGTCGCGGGGGCGGCGGTGGGCGCGACGATGGGATCGCTGCCGGGCGCCATCTACGGCGGATTCATCGGCTACGCGGCCTCGGCGCTGGTGCTGCGCTTCCGCGTCGCGCGCCCGCCCCGGGCAGTGACGCGCAGCACTGAACGGCAATCCATCTCCAGCTGATCATGGAAACAGGAAGCGCCGCCATTTCTGGCGGCGCTTCGTCGTTCTCGTCCGGCTGTTGTTACGCAGTTGAAGCCTCGATCATGGACGCGTCAGCGGCCATGAGTCGAGGGTTACCGCTGTTTGAGCGGCGGATTCATTCGCTCAGGATACTCTGCGGCGGACGGGGAGGCCCGGGCCATGGACAAACCTCCTGCGCATCCGCCGCTTACGCCGCCTGCTGCTGCGCCGCGATCCAGCGGTTGATCTTGGCATCGAGCACGTCCAGCGGCAGCGCTCCGTCCTCCAGAACGGCGCGGTGGAACGCGCGGATGTCGAAGCGCGAGCCCAGCGCGGCCTCGGCGCGGCGGCGGAGTTCGGTGATCTTCAGCTCGCCGATTTTGTACGCCAGCCCCTGGCCCGGAATCGCGCTGAACCGCTCCACCTCGGCCTCGATGGTGGACTCGCTCGTGGCCGAGTTGTCACGGGCGTACTGTTTGGCCTGCGCGTGCGTCCAGCCCTTGGCGTGAATCCCCGTATCCAGCACTAGGCGGATGGAGCGCCACAGTTCCGACGACAGGAATCCGAAGTACTGGTAGGGGTCCTGATACAGTCCCAGTTCCTTGCCCAGCGTCTCCGCGTACAATCCCCATCCCTCCGAAAATGCCGTGAACCCGCCGAAGCGACGGATGCGCGGCACGCCCGTAAGCTCGCGCGCGATGCTGATCTGAAAGTGGTGGCCGGGCGAGCCCTCGTGAATCAGCAGCGACTCCATGCCGTAGCGCGGGCGGCCCGTGGGATCGTACGTGTTCAGGTGAAAGACGCCGGGGCGCGACCCGTCCAGGCTGGCCGCCGTGTACGATCCGCCGCTGAAGCTGCGCTCGCGGAACGGCTCCACGGGACGGATCTCGTAGTTGGCGGCCGGCTTTACGTTGAACAGCCTGTCCGTGGTGGCGTCGATGCGCGCCTGCGCGTTGCGGTAGTCCGCCAGCATCTCCTCGCGTGTCGTATACCGGTAGCGCGGATCGCTCTGGATGTGCTGCATGAACGCCTTGAGATCGCCGCGGAAGCCGACCTGCTCCTTTACCTTTTCCATCTCCCGGTGGATGCGCGCCACCTCCGACAACCCGACGTCGTGGATCTGCTCCGGCGTCAGATCCGTCGTCGTCACCGCGCGCACCTGGTACTCGTACCACGCGCGCCCGTTGGGCAGGGCGGAGAGGCCCACCGTCGTGCGCGTGCGCGGCAGGTACTCGTCGCGGACGAAGTCGTGCAGCTTGCGGAACGAGGGGACGATGCGGTCGCGGATGGCGGCCGTGTACGCCGCCGTCAGCCGCTGGCGGTCCGCGGCGCTGAAGTCGGCCGGCATGTTCGTCACCGGGCCGTAGAAGAGGCTCGTCGTGGGATCAGCCACCACGTGCGCGGAAAGCTGGGGCAGCACGCGCTCCATCAGCACACGCGGCTGCACCACGCCGGCCGCCATCCCCTCGCGCATGTTGGCGATGGTGACGTCCACGCCCTGCTGAAATCCGTTGATGCGCGACAGGAAATCGTCGTAATCCTTGACCGTCTTGAAGGGGTGCACGCCGGTTCCGGCCCCCATCCCCACGAATCCCGCCGTCCAGTTGAAGAACTGGTTCAGCGGTACCAGGTGTGACGGAAACTGCTCGCCGGCGCGCGCGGATTCCAGGTTGCGCGTGAACACGTCGTACGTCAGCTGGTGCTCGGCGTCCAGCGACGCGCGGTCCAGGGCGAGCAGCCGTCCCGCGTACTCCTCGCGCAGGGCGCGGGCGGCGGCGCGGCTCTCGGCGCTGAAGCCCACGGTGAACAGGTGGTTGTAGCGGTTGTCGCCGATGGACGTGGCCTGCGTGGGGTTCAGCGGCAGCGACGCCTCAAAGAACGCCTCGGCCAGCTGGTCCAGCCGCTGGTTGGCGTCCTGCGCGACTGCGGGGGCGGGCGCGGCCGCGGGGGCGGTCTCCATCCCGGCTTGCGGCGCCGCGCAGCCGGCGGACAGCAGCACGCCTGCGTACAGGGGAATGCTTCGCTTCAAGGGAACGTCCTCCTGGGATGATGAAAGAGCGGGAGATGGCGGGATGAGGATGGCGCGGGGTACGCCGATTCCGCCAGTCCGGGAGTGTCCCTTGCAGACCCGCCATCCACGCGATTCGTTTGATCCGTGGCGGATGACGATCATCATCGCCCCAGCGTTGTGGCAAGCGGATGGGTGGGCTACCGTGTCGTCCACGGGCAGCACGCCGCCCGATCCGCGGAACCGTCGATCCGTCGATCCGTCGATCCGTCGATCCCTCGATCCGCTGAACGGTTCGGATGATCTGCCGAATGGAGCGAATCGACGCCGGACGAACGGGATCTGCCCATCCACTGAACTGCCGATTGACTGACCGGTCCGCTTATCTACCGATCTGCTGTACTGTTGATCGACAGGGTGTGTGGATCGAGCAGTAGCGACGAGTCGCACGATCGCGATTTCAATCCATCCGCACCACGGTGTCGGCTTTCGATTGATCGATGGCTCGCCGGACGCGCTCGGACGGCGCGATCAGTGAGCATTTCCCCTCACCTTTTGCGAAGCAGCCATGCCCATGAACTCCATGCGATTCCTCTGTAGCGCGGCGGTTCCGCTGCTCGCGGCCACGCTGGCGCCCGCCGCGCACGCCCAGATGCGCGCCGACAGCGCGGCGCTCGTCACCGTTCTGGGCCGCGACACGCTGGCGCTGGAGCGCTGGGTGCAGCAGCCCGGGCGCATCACGGCCGAGGCGGTCGTGCGTTCGCCGCGTACCACGCTGCGCCGCTACGTCGCGGAGTTGGCGGATGACGGGATGATGACGGCGTTCGAAGAGCACACCTATCTGCCCAGCGCGCCGGATGAGCCCGTCCGCTCGGAAACGTGGGTGCGCGCCGGCGAGGGATGGACGCGCACACTGACGGAAGGCGACAGCACGCGCGCATCGCAGGTGAGCGGGCCGGCGGCGGCGCTGCCCTTTGTAGACCTGGTGCACTGGCCGTTCAACCTGGTCGTGGCGCGCGCGCCGGGGCAGGGCGGCACGCAGCCCCTGTTTTCCGGCGGGCGGATGATGAACTTCACCGTGGCGCCGGCCGGCGCGGGCGCGTGGACGCTCACGCACCCCATGCGCGGTCCGTCTGTGGCGCGGGTGGACGCGTCCGGCCGCATGGTGTCGCTGGATGCGGCGGGGACCACGCGCAAGGTGGTGGTGACGCGCGTGCCCTGGCTGGGCAATGAGATGCAGGCAGCCGCCGCGCGCTGGGAAGCCGCCGACCGCGCGGGGCGGGGAATGGGCGAGCTTTCCGGCCGCGGGCGCGAGGAGGAGACGCTGTCCGGCGCGCGCATCGTGATTGACTACGGCCAGCCGGTGCGACGCGGCCGCGACATCTTTCCCGCCGTCGTGCGGTGGGGGCAGCTGTGGCGCACGGGAGCCAACCGCGCCACGCACCTGACCACGGATCGCGCGCTGGTGCTGGGCGAAGGCGCGAACACCCTTCGCGTTCCCGCGGGCGAGTACACGCTGTTCTCCATGCCCGCGGAGGACGGCGGCGTGCTGATCGTGAACCGGCAGACGGGGCAGAACGGCACCAGCTACGACGCCGCGCGCGATGTGGGGCGCGTGCCCATGCGCCGCGAAGCGATCGCCGCGCCGGTGGAGACGTTCACCATCGACGTGGTACCGGGCGCGGCCGGCGCGGGCACGCTGCGCCTGTCGTGGGACCGCACCGCGTTCGTCATCCCGGTGCGCGTGGAGCCGTAGGTCAGGACGGCCCCTGCCCGGGCCGGCACCATCCGCCCAACTCTCCCAAACAGAATGGGCGAGGGTTGTTGGCGGCCGGAGGTTCCGGCAAGGCGGAGAGTTGGGCCGGGCGGATGGGTCGGCGTGCCACACCGAAGGGTCGGCGTGAGCGGAATCCGCTCGCGAGCGGAGAAGCCGGTGCGGGAGGCGGAGTCGCGTGGAGCCGAACCCGTCTTGAGCGAATAAATCCGCCGCTCCAAAAGCGGTAAGCCACGACTCATGCCGCTGTCGCGTCCACGATCGGGGCTTCAACTGCATGACAGAACAACCCCACCACGACCCCGCCCATAATCCCCCATGCGCATCTTCTCCAGCCCGCACCGCCTCGCGGCGCTTCTGCTCCTCGTCTATCCCGCGAGCCGCATCGCCGAAGAAGCACTGGTCGCGGTGGACTACGGGCAGCCGTTCCGGTTCGGCAATCCATCCATCCCCATCCTCTTTCTGCTCTACGGCGCGGCAAGCGTGGGACTGTGGCGTGCGCGGCCGTGGGGATATGGATTCGGGGTCGCGCTCGCGGCGTTCTGCGCGGGCGTTCTGACCCTGATCGCCCGCGCGATGTACGCCGTTCACGAGTTCCAATTCCTCTCCCCGCTCGGGCCCGCGTTCACCGCAGCCGTGATCGCGACGCAGATCGCCGTACTCATCCTGCTTCTCCGACGCGATACGCGCGCGTTGTTCCCGGGACTGCAGCCCGCGCGAGCACAGGTCCGGCTGGTGGCCGCAACCGTAATCGTTGAGATCGGGTTGATGGGCGCCGTCGCGATCTGGGGGTTCGGCGGCTTCAACGGAACCTGGCAGCAGCAGACGCTGGGAGCGCTTCACGATCCCGGGACCTTTCTTCTCGTCCTCACGGACTGGTGCTGCGGGTACGGAGCCGGCTTGATCATCTCCGACGCGTGGGGTGCACACTGGGGTGGGCTGAGGCGCGCGGGGATTCCCATCCTCATGTACGCCAACGTGATCGGCCTGCTCCCGTTCGCGGCGCTGATCCGGGGCATCTTTCGGAAGATGCGCGCACCGAAGCCGTCGCCGGCCGTGATCGCCGCGGAGCACTGAGCACGGTGCCGGGCGCGTACGTCGTCCGATTGAACCCGCGGATCAGGTCCGCAGCGGCGTCCCGTTTCAGCGCCGCCGGTCAGCGCCGGTCAAAGCGGATGTCGCGGCTGCGGCCGATCCAGGCGCTCATCCCCGTGATCCGGCCTTCCATATCCCGCCGCAGCACGAACAGCCATCCATCATCCGGCGCGATGAGCGCATCCTCGTACGCCGGCTCCAGCCTCATCGCGCGATCGCCATCCATCCGCAGTTCCAATCCGCCATCCCGCGCGCGGATGGAAACGGTCGCGTCCGCCTCGTCGCTTCGATACGTCCCCACCATTGCCGCCACCGCCGCGGCTGACGTGTCCGCCGCGGCCACGGGGATCAGACGCGTGCTGTCACCGGTCGAACGGACGATGAGCAGTTCACCGCGGCCGCCGCCCGCGTCCGGCAGCAGCGTGGCCTGGCGAGAGCCGTCCGCGGACCCGAACGACGTCGCCGAGCGCGGCAGGTAAGGGGCGGCGCCGTTCACACTGAACCCGCCATCCAGCGCGGTGATGGTCACCGGCATCCGCGTCCGCGCGTTGCGGTACAGGCCGGCCACCGCTGATACGTCGCGCGTTTCCGTTTCCGCCGTGGCGCGAACCGGGAATCCGGGCGTCGGCGGAGGCGCGGGGAGAAAGAGATCCGCCACGCGCGGGCCGAGGTCTTCGGTGTTGATGCTCCCCGCGTTGCACAGGATGGCGACGGACAGCCCGCGCTCCGGGTAGCGGCCCAGGAACGAATGGTATCCACCCGTGGCGCCCGCGTGCGTGATGCCGGCCACGCCGCGCCGCATTCCCGGCTCCAGCCCGAGCGCGTACGGAATCGCGCGCCCGCTCGCCAGCCGCCCCGCCGCCGCCATCTCCGCGCCGAAGCCCGCGCCGCCCACCGCGGACGACTCCAGGTTCGCGTTCCACCGCAGCAGGTCCTCCACCGTGGTCAGCAGCCCGGCGTGCCCCAGCGTGTTCTCGAACGGCATGTTGAGCCGCCATCCGCCGCCATCGACGGACCCGTACGCCTGCGCCCTTCCCGCCACCACCGCTCCAAAGTCCTCGCGCCACGAACTGTGCGTCATCCCGACGGGCTGCAGCAGCGCGCGCCGGGTGAACTCCGCGAAGCTCACGCCGCTCACCCGTTCCACGACGATGGCGGCAAGGGTGTAGTTGGTGTTGCTGTACAGGTACTCCGCGCCCGGGGCGGAGTTGAGCGCGCGCTGGCGGGCCGCGACGCGCAGCACGTCATCCTGCGTGTACACCCGGGTGCCGCGCGGCCACCCCGTGAGCTCCACCACGTTGCCCCAGTCGCGCAGCCCGCTGGTGTGGTTCAGCATCTGCCGCAGGGTCACCGGCGCGCCCCAGTCCGGGAGTTCCGGCAGATGACTGCGCACGTCGTCGTCCAACGAGAGCCGCCCGGCGCGGGCGAGCATCAGCACGGCCGCGGCGGTGAACTGCTTGGAGACGGATCCCGCCTCGAAGATCGTCCGCGGCGTGTTGGGCGTGCGCGTTTCCAGGTTCGCCATCCCGTACGCCCGCAGCAGCACGGGCAGCCCCGAGCGCGCGATGCCGGCCACGCATCCCGGTGTGCTGTCGGTGTTGACCTCGGCGAACAGGGCGTCCAGCCGCGCCACGTCGCCGGGCGCGCCGTTCTGGGCGGAAAGGGAGGGGGACGACGCCGCGGTCGCGATGAGTACGGCGATGGCGGGAAGGGAGGTGCGGAACGGGGGGCGCATGGATCAGCTCTCACGTGAGCGGTGCCGGGACGGAGATTTCGTCCCGGACGGTAGCTCAGCGAGCCGCGTCGCGCGTCGCGATTTCGGCCGGGGAGGCCGATTGGCGGGGAATGAGACGTTCCGCGGCGGCGGCGCGGCGCAGGGCGGAGGGCGTCTGGCCCGTGTAGGCCTTGAACGCGCGGTTGAAGCTGGCCTTGCTGTTGAAGCCGGCGTCCAGCGCCGCCCGCAGCACGTCGTGGCCGAACGCCGGATCGCGAAGCTGGCGCACGACCGCGTCCACGCGCATGCGGTTGATGAACTCGTTGAACGACTGCCCCAGCCCCTCGTTGAGCCCGCGCGACAGCGTGCGCGGGGAGACGTGCAGCCGCCGCGCGAGGCTGGCCAGCGTCAGCCCCTCATCCCGCCACCAGCCGGCCTCACTCACCTGCGTGCGCCATCCTTCCGCCAGCGCGGGATAGGCGGCTTCCGCGCGGATGCCGTCCTCTTCATCAGCCTCTGCGGAGGGAGCGGCGGTGGCGGCTTCCGCGGCTTCCGGTGGATCGGCCGAGACGGCCGCGGCGAAGAGCGGCTGCGCGTCCGTGGCGGCTTCCGTCTGCGGATCCAGTTCCGCGCCGTCCACCGGGTCCATCGCGGCGGAATGTGGATACACCAGCGCCGCGTGGCGCCATCCCTCCAGCCCCAGGTAGTAGACCAGTGCGGCGAGCGCGACGTAAAAGGGAAAGCGGTCCAGGTACCGCAGGGGGCGCACGAACGCCTCCGTGGCGGCGAACCCGGCCCACAGCACCAGCAATCCGCCGCACGCGATCAGGAATCCGCGCAGCCACCCCAGCCGCAGCTGCTCGCGGTTGCTCAGGTTCGCATCCAGCCACCGCTGGTACGCACCGAACGCGCGCCACGAGAGCGCCAGGTACACGCCGAACGAGAGCAGCGCGGCCGCCGTTTCCGCCGGGCTCAGCCAGGGCTCGTGCACCGCGCCATTCCACGCCCACTTGTCCTCCAAGGACAGGCTGAACGCCCCGGCGTAGTAGCCGAACTGCACGGCCGCTGGCGCCAGATGCGTGGCCCAGCGGCGGGGCGGGGCACCGTCCACCAGCGTGCGGATGTACAGGTACAGAAGCGGCCCGAACCCGAGCGACACCTCCAGCGGCGCAAAGGTCAGCCAGGGATACGCGTCGTAGAATCCCGCGAAGCCGATGATGTACGGCGTGATCCGCAGCACCATCAGCAGAATGAGCCCCGCGAGCAGGCGGTTGGCGGCCGCGTTCCGCCGTGTGCAGGCGAGCAGCATCGCCAGCACCAGCCCCTGAAAGGCGCCCAGCAGCAGGGTGATGCTGCGCGCCTTGAACTCGATCAGCGGCGGATCGGTCATGAGGTTTCCGGGAACCGAGTGTCCGTGTAGAAGGTGTGTGCAATGTCGCGGGCGCTCTGGCTGACCGCAACGCGCCGGTACCGGAGATGGACGCAGACGTGCAGGGTTTGTACTATGTTGAATCCCCCGCGCCTCCCTCCACGGCCTGAACTCCGCCGGTCCCCGTGCGCCACCTCCTCCTCGCCGTCCTCTTCCTTCCCGTGCGGCTCGCCGCTCAGTCCACGCCACCGCCGGCCGATCATGGAGCGGAACTCGCCACCCGCCTGGAGCGGATCGTCACCGCCCACCATGCGCGCGGCGCGTTCGACGGCGTGGTGCTGGTGGGGCGCGGGGACCGCATCCTGTTCCATCGTGCCATCGGCCAGGCGGACCGTGCGTGGGGCATCCCGAACACGACAGAGACGCGCTTTCCGTGGGCCTCCATCACCAAGCAGGTGACCGCCGCGCTCGTGCTGCAGCTGGTTGGGGAGGGGAGGCTCGCGCTCGATTCCACGCTCTCCGCCTACCTGCCCGGACTGCGCGCGGAACACGCCGGACGCGTGACGCTCCGCCACCTGCTCACCAACACATCCGGGCTGACGAACACCGAGGCGATCCCGGGCTTTCACGTCGCCGCCGACAGCGCGCGGCAGGTGATGGTCACCGAGGCGCTGGGCGCGGACCTGAGCTCCGAGCCGGGCAAGACCTTTTCCTACAACAACCTGGACTTTCTGGTGCTCGGCCGCGTGGTGGCGGCGGCGACGGGGCAGTCGTTCGAGCAGGCGCTGCGGTCGCGGATTCTGGATCGCGCCGGGCTGCGCAAAACGGGGATGATCCACGATGAGGGCGTGGAGATGCGGCTGGCGGCGGGATACGTGGGGATCGGCACTGATTCCGCGCGCCGGTTCGCGCCTTCTCCGCCCGTGCGCCTGGCCTCGTACGGTGCGGCGGGGGCGCTGGCGGGGACGGCGGAGGACCTCTTCCGTTTTGACCGCGCCCTGCTGCAGGGCCGCCTGTTCGCCCCCGCCCTCCGCGACACCATGTTCCGCGCGGACCCGGCGCTCGGCTATGTAGCGCTGAGCGTCTGGACGTACCCGCTCACCTTCGCGGGCCGGCGCGTGACGCTGGTGGAGCGCCAGGGCTCCATCGGCGGATACACCAACCTGAACCTGCTCGCGCCGGACGAAGACGTCGTCGTGATCGTGCTCGGCAACGTGGACACGGCCGACCTGTTCATGACGTACGGCGGACGGGGGCTCGCGTACGAAATCATGCGCGAGGTCCTTGCCGGCGGCTCCGCTCCCGCCGCGCGGTGAGGCGGGAACGGAACGGCGCGCCATCCATCTCCCGCAACCATGCGAACGTGGGCCGCTGGAGGCACGGAACACGCAGCTTCCGGGCGCGGCCGGCTCACGGCGAGCCGAGCGGACCTGAACGGATGGACGAAAGCAATGCAGACTCGCAGGCTCGGAAACTCGGACATGAACATCACCCCGATCGGCTTTGGATCGTGGGCGATCGGCGGGGCGGGGTGGGAGTTCGCGTGGGGCGAGCAGGATGACAAGGCCGCCATCGAATCCATCCACCGCGCGCTCGATCTGGGCGTGAACTGGATCGACACGGCCGCGGTGTACGGCCTGGGGCACTCGGAGGAACTGGTGCGGCGCGCGGTGGAAGGGTGGTCCGGCGCGCGGCCCTACGTGTTCACCAAGTGCGGCCTGGTGTGGGATGAGAAGCGCGACATCAACAAGACGCTGCGCGCGGACAGCATCCGCCGCGAGTGCGAGGCCAGCCTGCGCCGGCTGAACGTGGACGCGATCGACCTGTACCAGATCCACTGGCCCATCGATGGCGACATGGCGCAGAACGAGGAAGGCTGGGGCGCCATGGCCGATCTGCAGCGCGAGGGCAAGGTGCGGTGGATCGGCGTGAGCAACTGGAACGTCGAGCAGCTGGCCATGGCGCAGAAGATCGCGCCGGTGACGTCCCTGCAGCCGCCGTACTCGCTCGTCCATCCCGAGGCGGAAACCGATCTGCTGCCGTTCTGCGAACAGAACGGCATCGGCGTCATCGTCTACTCGCCCATGGCCTCCGGGCTGCTGACCGGCGCCATGACCCGCGAGCGCGCCGCCAGCCTGCCGGAAGGTGACTGGCGCAGCCGCAGCCCCGACTTTCAGGAGCCGGCCATCTCCCGCACGCTGCGCATCGTGGATGAACTGCGCTCCATCGGCGAGGCGCACGGCCGCTCGCCGGGCGAGGTCGCGGTTTCGTGGACGCTGCGGCTGCCGGCGGTCACGGGCGCCATTGTCGGGGCACGCAGCGCGGAGCAGGTGGACGGCGTGATGGGCGGCGGCGACTTCCGCCTGTCCGGCGAGGAGATCGCGCGCATCGAGGCTCTGCGCGGCTGACGTTCTGAAAACTGCATCTCACGCGGGGGCCGCGGGGGTTCGCGGAGGTCGCGGGGGGAACTGCAAGGGCGGGGAACGACGGAGCCGCGGATGCAAGACGGGGTCAGGGGAGATGGATGACAATTCCCCTGACCCCTCTCGTCTCCGCGGCTCCTATCTCTGCGTGGGCACTCTGTCTCAGTGCAGGCCCTTGCTGTTCCCGCGACCTCCGCGACCTCCGCGTGAGATTCAGTTGCCGTTCGATGCGTCAGTGCGCTCCAGACTTCGCGCGCAGCAGCACAACCCCGCCGATGATCATCGCCAGGCCCAGAATGCGCACCGGGTCGCGCGACTCGCCCAGTGCCATCATTCCCACGATTCCCGCGCCGACCGCGCCGATGCCGGTCCACACCGCGTACCCGGTGCCCACGGGAATCGTCCGCAGGGCGACGGACAGCAGAAACATGCTCAGTACCATCGCCGTGAGCGTGATCACGCTGGGCCACAGGCGCGAAAAGCCCTCCGTGTACTTGAGGCCGATCGCCCACACCACCTCCAGCACGCCCGCGATGATCAGGTACGTCCACGCCATTCCGTCTCCCGGTGGTTGAGATCCGCGCCGGGTTCTGCCCCGATCCGCACGCCTAACCATACGCCGCGCCCGCCCCCGATTCAACGCCGCGCCCGCTCCAGCATTGCGCGCCCGTGGCAGTGCGTGTGATTTTCCCGGAGAGGCTTCACCGCACCCGGCGCGTACGGACCATGAACATCGAGATTCCGCGGGAGCAGATCGAGGCGTTCTGCCGCAAGTGGAAGATCCGCGAGTTCGCGCTCTTCGGCTCCGTGCTGCGCGACGACTTCCGCCCCGACAGCGACGTCGACGTGCTGGTGGAGTTTACGGACGACGTGCGCCACACCCTGTTCGAAATCGTCGACATGCAGGCCGAACTGGCGCGACTGTTCCATCGCGAGGTTGACATCGTGGAGAAGGCCGCGGTGAAGAACCCGTTCGTTCGGCACCAAATCCTGCGAAGCAACGAGGTGGTCTACAGTGCAGCCTGACGAAGCGGATGCGGGACGGCTGTGGGCCATGCTCCTGACCGCGGAAGGCGTGGTCATGCGCACGTCCGGCCTCACCGAAGAGCAGCTCGCGGCGGACGAGTACGATCAATGGGCGGTTTCCAAGGCTCTCGAATTGATCGGAGAAGGTGCCTGGAAGCTGTCCAAGCCCTTCAAGGCCGCGCATCCCGAGGTGCCCTGGGACCGGCTGGGCGCCATGCGTCATCTGCTCGTACACGACTACGCCAAGGTCAACTGGAGGATCGTGTACGACACGCTGAAGCTCCGGGTTCCGGAACTGATCGTGGCTTTGAGGCCGCTGGTTCCACCGCTGCCGGGCGACGCGGAATCCTGACTAGAATCAACTTGAAAGAAGCGAAGCTAACACGTGATTCTCGTTATCGATAACTACGACAGCTTCACGTTCAATCTCGTCCAGTATCTGGGCGAGCTCGGGGCGGAGATGGAGGTGCGCCGCAACGATGAACTGTCCGTGGACCAGATCCGCGAACTGGCGCCGGAGCGCATCGTCATCAGCCCCGGGCCGTGCACGCCCGCGGAAGCCGGCGTGTCCGTGGAGGTGATCCGACAGCTGGGGCCAACCACGCCGATCCTCGGCGTGTGCCTGGGCCACCAGTCCATCGGGGCGGCGTACGGCGGCGACGTGGTGCGTGGGCGGCGGGTAATGCATGGCAAGACATCCCCCATCCGCCACACCGGGGACGGCATCTTCAGCGGCGTGCCGTCGCCCTTCACCGTGGCGCGCTACCACTCGCTCGTCATCGAGCCATCCACGCTTCCGGATGAACTGGAGGCGGTCGCCTGGACGCACGAAGAGGGATGGGAAGACGAGATCCAGGCGGTCCGGCATCGCGAGCACCCCGTGTGGGGCGTTCAGTTTCACCCGGAATCCATCGCCAGCGAGCACGGGCACGACCTGCTGCGCAACTTTCTCCGGCTCGGATGACTCGACTTCGCGCCGTACTCGCCGCCGCGCTCGCGGGGGCCGCGCTCCTGTTCGCGCGGCCCGCCCGCGCGCAGGTGCCCGTCATCACCGGCTCGGATGACAGCCCCGCCGTCCGCGTGGCGCGCCGCATCGTGGACCGCGCGCGGTACGTGTACATCGACCGTGACACGGTGCTGGGGCCGGACTTCCGCATCGACGGCGACCTGGTCATCTACGACGCCGAAGTGCGGCTGGAGGGAAGCGTGGAGGGCTCGGTCGCCGTGCTGGGCGGCGACTTCTGGATCCGCCCCGGCGGACGGGTGGGCGGCGCCATCGCGGTGCTGGACGGCGGCGTGTACCCGTCGGCGCTGGCCATCATCCGCCGCGACTCGCTCTTTCAGCAGGACCCGCGCACGACCGTCGCGACTCAGACCGTGCCCACGGCGGACGGCGCATACACCGCGGCTATCGGCGTGACGCCGCCGCCGGCCGCGCCGTTCTTTGCCCCCGGATACGGCCCGCTCCCCAGCTACGACCGCGTGAACGGGCTTACGCTGTACGCCAGCGGAACCATCCGTCCCACGCGCGACTTTGACGGGCCCAGCATCCGCGTCTTTGGCGCGTACCGCTTCAAGAACGACGATCACCTGGGCGGCGGCGCGCGCTTCGATGTGCCGCTGGGCCGGCAGAACGTGCACCTTACGGGCGAGGTTTCGCGGCTGCACCGCACCAACGACGCGTGGATCCGCCCGGAGTTCTCCAACACCGCGCGCGCCGTGGTCTTTGGCGACGACGAGCGCGACTACTGGGACAGCGACCTGATCCGCGTGCAGGTGCAGCGCCCCGTGGGCATTCCGCTCATCAGTGGCGAAAGCTGGCTGGGGCCGCGCGTCGGCGTGCAGGTGTCGCGCGACCGCAGCCTGCCCACGCGCGATCCGTGGTCGCTGTGGGGGGATGCGTTGAACCGCGAAAACCCCGAGGTGCTGGAAGGGACTATCGTTTCCGGCCTGATCGGCACCGAGTACCACTGGCGCGGCCTCACCTCGCGCTTCGACGGCGCCGCCGACCTGGAGGTCGCACCCGGCGGTGTGAGCGACGCGGAGTTCTCGCAGGGGCTGGTGCAGGGGAGCTACGAGGCGACGGCGATGCGCACGCACACGCTGCGCGTCTACTTCCGCGGCATGGCGCCGCTGAGCGGAAACGCGCCGCCGCAGCGCGAAGGCATCATGGGCGGCGCCGCGACGCTGGCCACGGAGCGCACCGCCTCGTTCCGCGGCGACCACCTGGTGTTCATCGAGTCCAGCTACGCCGTGCCCATCAACAGCATCGTGCTGCCGTACGTGGGTTCGCCCAGCGTGGAGGCCGTGCACATGGTGGGCGCCGCGTGGACCGGCGACAACGACCGGCCCTGGGTGCAGAACGCCGGAGTCGGCGTCGTCTTCACCCTCGTCCGGGCGCGCGTGCTCATGGATCCCGCCACGGGCGGCACCGCGTTCGCCTTTGGCCTTTCGCTTCCAGCGCGGCGGTGAGTTCAGTGGATATGGATCGTCCCGGGGCGCTGGTGCGCAGCTGGAGCACCAACGCGGAGGCGTGGACCCGCGTGGTGCGCGAAGGCGGCATCGAAAGCCGCCGGCTAGTGACCGATGCGGTGATCGTGGACGCCGTCGTCCGCCTTCAGCCGGCGCGCGTGCTGGATGTGGGATGCGGGGAGGGATGGCTGGCGCGTGCGCTGGCGGAAAACCGCATCCGTGTCACCGGCGTGGATGTGTCGCCGGAGCTGATCGACGACGCACGGCGGGAGGGCGGGGGAGACTTTCACGCCGCCTCATACGCCGAAGTGGCGGCCGATCCTACGCGGTTCGGCCGTGAATTCGACGCGGTGATCTGCAACTTCTCGCTCCTGGATGACGATCCCGCCGCGCTCCTGGCCGCGTTGCGGACGACCTTGGCCCGCGGCGGCTCGCTGGTGATCCAGACCGTGCACCCCTGGGCGGCGATGGGGGATGAGGGATACGTGGATGGATGGCGGACGGAAACGTTCGCCAGCTTCGGCGGGGAGTTCGCGGCGCCGATGCCGTGGTTCTTTCGCACGATCGAGTCGTGGATGGACGTGATCGCCGGCGCCGGATACCGTCTCGCGCGCCTGATCGAGGCCATCCACCCGTCCACCGGCCGGCCCGCGTCGCTTCTGATCATCGCCGAACCCGCCGTGGCCTGACCGAACCCCCCGCGGGCTGACTGAACCCGCCGCGGCCTGATCCGATCCACCTGCCTGATCGCAATCAGCCCATCCGCCTCACGACAGCGGGCGACCGGGGCCGAAGCCGGACAACGCGCTGAGGTCTCCCCCTCTCCCGCTTGCGAGAGAGGGGGCCGGGGGGAGAGGGGTGCCCGCCGGCGCGCCACACTCTCCGAAGAAAAAGCCCGCTCGGCCGGCTGCCATCCATCCGGCGGTTGAAACCGCACCTCGAAAAACACGAAGTCCGCCTGCGCGGACTGCGGCGGATGGTTCGGCGTCACGGGGCGGTCCACGCCTGGCGCCGATCGCGTCGTTCGTGTTGATGGGTGGTGTCGCAACGAATTCCGCGTCCCGCGGCCGAGCCGGCGTGCAGTCCACGGAGGCGGACTTCGTGTCGTACGAGGCGCGGTTTCAACCGCCGGACGGATGTCCGCGACCCGCACGATCATCCCGATCCGCATCACAACCCTCGCGCTCGGAAGGTATCCGACATACCTTTCCAATCACGCCACGAGAGCCTGTCGAAAGCGCGCCGCGCGCGATCCGATCCACCGGGACGGAGACGCGGAGCCGGAGAGCGGAACCGGCCACACGGCCCAGCGGCCACCTTGCCGCAACGCGGATTCCCACCGATTGCACGCTCCCCTCTTGTCCCCACGCCACGCGAGTGCTAACTTGCGTGGCGTGATTATTGCAAGCTCGGCACCCGACTTCCCCATCACGGGCACCCTGACTGCCGGCGTTCTCGGCGTCATTCCAGCCCGGCTGTCTTCGCAGCGTCTTCCCAGCAAACCGCTCCACCTTCTCGCGGGCCGCCCCCTCATTGAATGGGTATGGCGCCGCGTGGCGCAGTTCGCCCTTTTCGACGCCGTGGTCGTGGCCACGGACAGTGAACAGGTGGCGGACGCGGTGCGTGCGTGCGGCGGGCAGGCGGTCATGACGCAGGCGGACCACCCCTCGGGCACGGACCGCGTGGCCGAGGTCGCGCGGATGGCGGAATACGAGAAGTTCGGCACCGTCGTCAACGTGCAGGGCGACGAGCCGTTCGTCAGCGGCGACCACCTGCGCGCCGCCATCGACCTCGTCCAGCAGGGATGGGACGCGGGGACGGTGGCCACGCCCATCCGCACGGTGGAGGAATGGCGCGAGCCGTCCATCGTAAAGGTGGTGCGGGCGGACGACGGCGCGGCGCTGTACTTTTCCCGCGCGCCCGTGCCCGCCGTCCGCGACGCGGAGCCCGGGCCGGACGATTTCGGCCGCGGGCTCTTTCTGCGCCACGTTGGCATCTACAGCTATCGCCGGGATGCGCTGCTGCGCTGGGTCTCGCTCGCCGAGTCCCCGCTGGAGCAGGCAGAAAAGCTGGAGCAGCTCAGGCCCCTGGCGGCCGGGCTGCGCATTGGCGTTGCGGTGGGCGCGCCGGCCGAGGGCGGGGTAGACACCCCCGCCGACGCGGCGCGCGCCGAACGCATCCTGCAGGCGACCACACCCGATTTCGCAGAGGCATCGGCATGACGGCCATGAACACGACCCCCACCAAGTACATCTTCGTCACCGGCGGCGTGGTGTCGTCGCTGGGCAAGGGGATCGCCGCGGCCAGCATCGGACGGCTGCTGGTGGCGCGCGGCCTTCGCGTGACCATCCAGAAGTTCGATCCATACATCAACGTGGATCCGGGCACCCTGTCCCCGTTTCAGCACGGCGAGGTGTTCGTCACCGACGACGGCGCGGAAACGGACCTGGACCTGGGGCACTACGAGCGCTTCGTGGGCGAGTCGCTGTCCGTGGCGAATTCCATCACCACGGGCCGCATCTACCAGGAAGTCATTCAGAAGGAGCGCCGCGGCGAGTACCTGGGCGCCACGGTGCAGGTGATTCCGCACATCACCGACGCCATCAAGACGGCCATCCGCCGCCTGGCGCCCAACCACGACGTCGTCATCACGGAAATCGGCGGCACGGTGGGCGACATCGAATCGCTTCCGTTCCTGGAAGCGATCCGCCAGTACCGGCAGGAGGTGGGTCGCGAGCACACGCTGTTCATCCACCTTACGCTCATTCCGTACATCGCCGCGGCGGGCGAACTCAAGACCAAGCCCACGCAGCACTCGGTGCGCGAGTTGATGGAGATCGGCATTCAGCCCGACATCCTCATCTGCCGCAGCGAGCACCCCATTCCGCCGGAGATGCGCCGCAAGATCGCCCTGTTCACCAACGTGGACGTGGCGAGCGTGATCGAGGCGCGCGACGTGGACAGCATCTACGAGGTGCCGCTGGACTACCGCCGCCAGCGGCTGGACGAGCAGGTGTGCGCCAAGCTGGGCTTGCAGAACACGCCCAAGCCGGACCTGGCTTCGTGGGAGCAGCTGGTGGAGCGGGTGAAGCGGCCGCGCAACGGAACCGTCCGCATCGCCGTCGTCGGCAAATACGTGGCGCTGGTGGACAGCTACAAGAGCGTGCAGGAGTCGCTGTACCACGGCGGCATCGCCAACGACGTCAAGGTGCAGATCGACTGGCTGTCGTCGGAAGACTTTGAGAACGGCCAGTCCGCCGAGAAGCTGTCGCAGTACCACGGCCTGCTCATCCCCGGCGGATTCGGGGTGCGCGGGGTGGAAGGGATGCTGGCCGCCATCGGCTGGGCGCGCGAGAACGGGCTGCCCTTCTTTGGCATCTGCCTGGGCCTGCAGACGGCCATCATCGAGTTCAGCCGCAGCGTGTGCGGGCTGGAGCACGCGCACTCGGCGGAGTGGGAGCGCGACACCAGCGATCCGGTGATCTGCCTGATGGACAGCCAGCGGCAGGTGACGGACCTGGGCGGCACGCAGCGGCTGGGCGCGTATACGGCCCGCCTCGTTCCCGGATCGCGCTCGGCGCAGATCTACGGCGGCAGCGAAATCAGCGAGCGCCACCGCCACCGCTACGAGGTCAACAACGCCTACCGCCCGCAGCTGCAGGAGGCGGGGATGCTGATCAGCGGCACGTCGCCGGACGGGAACTTGGTGGAGATGATCGAGCTGCCGGACCATCCGTGGTTCGTGGCCACGCAGGCGCACCCGGAGCTCAAGTCGCGCCCGGACCAGCCGCACCCGCTCTTTGCCTCGTTCGTGGAAGCGGCGATGGCGCGCCGCAACGGCGCGGAGCAGACGACGATCGATCTCCGCGCGCAGGCCGCTTCGGAGCCTGCGGCCGAGGTGAACGCGTGAACGGCAAGTGCGTGAGTGCGGTGTGCGTGAGTGCGGGGGTGATCGCGTGAGCGATACGCTTTCCGCCACGCGCGCGGTCGATCGGCTGTTTCAGCCGGACGGCGGCTTCTTTCTGATCGCGGGTCCGTGCGTCGTTGAATCGGACGAGCTGAACCTGCGGATCGGCGAGGCGCTGGCCCGGCTTTCGGACGACCTCAAGCTGCCGATCATCTACAAGGCCTCGTTCGACAAGGCCAACCGCTCGTCCCCCGGTTCGCCGCGCGGGCCGGGCGTGCACGAAGGGCTGCGCAAGCTGCAGCGCGTGCAGGAAGCCACCGGGCTGCCGCTGATCACCGACGTCCACCTGCCAGAGCACTGCGCGGCGGCCGCGGAGATCGTGGACGTGCTGCAGATTCCCGCGTTCCTCTGCCGCCAGACGGACCTGCTGGTGGCCGCGGGCGCGACGGGAAAGCCGGTCAACGTCAAGAAGGGGCAGTGGATGGCGCCGCACGAAATGCGCGGCGCCGTCGCCAAGGTGCGCGGCGCGGGGTCGCCCGCCGTCGCCACGACGGAGCGCGGGACGTTCTTCGGCTACGGGAATCTCGTCGTCGACATGCGCTCGTTCGCGCTGATGCGCGAGGCGTGCGACGCGCCGGCCATCTTTGACGGCACGCACTCGGTGCAGCGCCCGGGAGAGGGCGGGGGAATCAGCGGCGGCGAGCCGCGCTTCATCCCCTCGCTCGTCCGCGCGGCGGTGGTGGCCGGGGCGGATGCGCTCTTTCTGGAGACGCACCCGGAGCCGGCCAAGGGGCTGTCGGACACCACCAACATGCTGCCGCTGGACCGCCTGCGGCCGCTGGTGGAGGAAGTGCTGGCCCTGCGCGCCGCGATGGGAATGGAGGCGCCCCGTGTCTGATTCCGTGCAGCCGATTCCGGCGGAAGTGGCGCGCCGCATCCGCATCGTCATCCTGGACGTCGATGGCGTGATGACGGACGGCGGCGTCTACCTGGGCGCCACGGAGAGCGGCGAGCCGGTGGAACTGAAGCGCTTCGACATCCAGGACGGTCTGGGGATCCGCCTGCTCAAGGAGGCGGGGATCATCGTCTCCATCGTCACCGGGCGCGAATCGCACGCGGTGCGCCTGCGCGGGGCCGAGCTGGATCTGGATGAGGTGCATCAGGACAAGAAGGCCGCCAAGCTGCGCATCGTCACGGAGATGCTGGAGCGCAACGGAATGGACTGGACGGAAGCCGCCTTCGTGGGCGACGACCTGCCGGACCTGCCCATCCTGCGCCGGGTGGGGCTCCCGGCCGTCGTGGGCAACGCCACGCCGGACGCGCGGGCCTGCGCATCGTGGCGGGCGACGAAGGAGGGCGGGCGCGGCGCCGTGCGCGAGTTCGCCGAGGCGCTGCTGACCGCGCGCGGCGAGTGGGCGGAGCGGGTAGAGGCGTACGTGAGCGACCGCGAGGCCGGGCTGTGACTTCGCTGGCGGAGGCCGTCCGCGGCACCGGCGCGCTGGGCGTGGACGAGGCGCTGGAGCGCGCCCGTGGCGTCATCCGTACGGAGGCGCAGGCCGTCTCCGCGCTGGAATCGCGCATCGGGGACGACTTCGCCGGCGCCATGGAGGCCATCCTTTCCGCCACCGGCCGCGTAATCGTCTCCGGCGTCGGCAAGAGCGGGATCATCGGCCGCAAGATCGCGGCGATGCTCACCAGCACGGGCACGCCGGCCAGCTTTCTCCATCCCGTGGAAGCCCTGCACGGGGACCTGGGGATCGTGGGCGCGGGCGACGTCGCCATCCTGCTGAGCAAGAGCGGCGAAAGCGAAGAGCTGCGCGGGCTGATGGAGTTCCTCACCCGGCTGAACGTGAGGACCATCGCCCTCACCGGCCGGCCGGAGAGCGGGCTGGCCCGCTACGCGGAGTTCGTGCTGGACTGCTCCGTGGCGGAAGAGGCGTGCCCGCATGACCTTACGCCCACGTCGTCCACCACGGCGGCGCTGGTGATGGGCGACGCGCTGGCCGTGGCGCTCCTCCTTCGCCGCGGGTTCGGGCGCGACGATTTCGCCCGTGTGCACCCGGGCGGCGCGCTGGGACGACGGCTTCTGCTGCGCGTGCAGGACGTGATGGCGACGGGGGATCTGCCCGTCCTCGCCGCGGACGCCACGATGCGGCAGGCCATCGTCCCCCTCGCCGAGCGGCGCGGGACCGTCGCCGTGGTGGACGCGGAGGGGCGGCTGGAGGGCGTGCTGACCTCGGGCGACCTGACCCGGCTGATGGAGCGGGAGGAACACTTCTTCTCCATCGCCGTATCCCAAGTCATGACTCGCACTCCGCGCACCGCCGAACCCGACCAGCTCGCCGCCGCAGCCGTGGGCGTGATGGAGCGGTTCGGCGTGATGGCGCTTCCCGTCGTTGATGGCGACGGGCGGCTGCGCGGAATGGTGCACCTTCACGACCTGATGCGGGCGGGGGCGGTTTGAGGGAAATTCGCACGATCCGGTTCGTCACCTGTGTGCTGGCGCTGATTCCCGTTCTGGCCGCGTGCGGCCCGGACGGCCCCGCCGCGCCCGCCGTCCCGGCGGCGGACGTGGACGGCACGCAGCGCACGTACGGGCTGAACCTGAAGCTGAGCGACGCCGGCATCCTGAAGGCGGACCTGTTCGGCGACACCGCGTACCAGCGGCCCAATACGCGGGTGACCGAACTGCGCGGGGTAAAGCTTACCTTCTACGACAAGGAAGGTAAGAATCCCGGCAAGCTGACGTCCAAGACGGGCGAATACGACGAATCGACGCAGGTGATGATCGCCCGCGGCAACGTGGTGCTCGTCACCCGCAATCCCAAGGGGGAAACGCGCACCATCCGCAGCGAGGAACTGCACTACGACCAGCGCGGCGACCGGGTGTGGAGCGAGCGCGAAACCATCGTCGAAGAAGCCGGACGCGTGTTTACCAGCCAGGGCTTCAACTCCGACACCCGCTTTACCAACGTGCAGGGCAGGGGCGGCAAGGCCAGCGGCGTGCAGGTGAACGCCGGGGCGGGAAGCTTCTGATGCGGCGCATTCTTTCCGCCCTCGCACTCCTGGCCGCGGCCGCGCTTCCCGTTTGCGCGCAGGCGCAGAACGTGTGCAGCCTGGTCTACCAGCAGGGCAACTGGACCAGCACCGGCGCCGAGGGCCAGCGCGTGCTGAACGCGGGCGGCCCGCTGCTGGTGCGGTGCGCCAACGGCGAAGAACTGCGCGCCGACAGCGCGGTGATCTTCGAGGCCATCAACGAGACGCACATGTTCGGCCGGGTGGACTACCAGGACCCGGGCCGCTCGCTGACTTCGGACTACGCCACCTACAACGGCACCAGCGGCCGGCTGTACGCCACGGGCAACGTCGTCTTTACCGACAAGGCGCGCGGATCGACGCTGCGCGGGCCCAACCTGGAGTACTTCCGCGCCGCCGCGGGGCGTCCGGAGGCGCAGGCCATCGCCACCGAGCGGCCGCACCTGACGGTGGTGCCCCGCAGCGGCGCCGGGCGCGACCCCATGGAGGTGGACGGCGACCGCATCACCACCGTGGGCGAAAAGTTCGTCACGGCGGAGGGCAACGTCGTCATCACCGGCAAGACGCTGAACGCCCGGGCGCAGGAAGCCTACTACGACGCCACGGCCGAGCGCATGGAGCTTCGCCGCGACGCGTGGGCCAAGGGCGAGCAGTACGAACTGACGGGCGACTTCATCGAGACGCGGCTGGCGCAGGGCGCGCTGCAGCAGGTGCTGAGCCGGGGCAACGCGCGGCTGGTGCAGGAGCGCATGCGCATTACCGGGCCGCAGCTGCAGCTGTACTTTCAGCGCGATTCGCTGCAGCGGCTCGTCTCCGGCCGCACGCCGACATCGTCGGGGCGCTCGGTGGCGCTGGCGCGCGGGTTCCGCATGGAGGCCGACTCGCTGGAGGCGCTGACGCCCGGCCAGCGGCTGCGGCAGGTGCGCGCCATCGGCACGGCCAACGGGCAGGCGTGGGATACGCTCAAAGTCGTGGGTCCCGGCCCGGCGGACGCGGTGGGCGCGGCCGACACGGTGGCGGGGCTGGCGCTGGGCGAGCGCGACCTGCTCTTCGCCGATACGATCATCGGATTCTTTCGCGACTCGGCCACGGCGGGGCGCGACTCCGCCCCGGCCGGACAGCGGCCGGCGGGCCGGGACACGACGCAGAACGCGGAACTGGAACGGATGCTGGCGATGGGGAGCGCGAGGTCGCTGTACCGCATGCAGCCGGGGCGGGACAGCACGGGGCAGGTGCAGCGCAGGGCGGATGGAAAGCTGCCCATCAACTACCTGATCGGCGACACCATCGACCTGGCGTTCGCCGGGGGCGAGGTGGACGTGGCCACCGTGCGCGGCCTGAAGCGCGGCGTGTACCTGGACCCCGCGCCGGAACGCGCGGACAGCGCCGGGCGCGACTCCGCCGCCGTGGCTCGCGGCGCCACCGAGGGTGACAGCGCGGCCGCCGGCCGTCCCGCCGCGCCCGCGCGCACGCCCGCGCCGGCCGTGAGCCCCGCGCAGCCGGCGCAGCGTCCGGCTCCCCGCGTCCTGGGCGCGCCCGCGACGCCCGCGGGCACGTCTCCCGTACGGCGGCCCGCGACCGGGGTGAAACCGTGACGGGCTTCGACCGGCTGGTGCAGGACACCGGCGCCGCGGACCTTTCCACGCTGATCGCCGTCCGCGCGCTGGTGGACCACGTCAACGACGGCGGAATGATCGAGCGCGCCGCGTGGCTCACCGGCGTGCACGAGGAGTATCGCCGCTGGTACGCGGGGCAGCCCGGCGGGGCGGGGCATCCGGAGAACTTTCCCGCGTCGGAAACCATGCGCTACCTGGACGAGCACATCGTCCGTGCGCTGGTGGAACGCGGCATTCTGGAGCCGCCGCCGCCGGGAGACGACACGCCGGAGTTGGACGCGGATTCCGTCCGCTGGGCCGCCGTGCGCCTGACGCCTCGCGCCGCGGGCGAAGTCGCGGACGACCAGGCCGGCGTTCTCGCCCGGCTGGACGCGCGCATCGGCCAGATCCTCAGCCCCGCGTCTTCGTCGCAATCGACGATGACAGCCGCGTCGACCGGAACGCCGTCGACCGCATTTCTGCCGACCGGAACGACAGCGGCCGCGGCGATGAGCGGATCGATCCCCTCATCGAACGACGCGGCTCCGGATACTTCGCCGATCGCGCCGTCATGGCCGGTGGCGGATGCGGATCAGCCGGTTGCCGCCACGATGGATGCGCAGCCGGAGAGAGCGGCCGCGGCCGAGCCCACGTTCAGCCGCGAACCCATGCTGGTGCCGGGCGGCGCCACGCTGACGGCCACGGGGCTGGTAAAGGTCTACCGCAAGCGCCGCGTGGTGAACGAGGTGGACCTGCATGTGGCGCAGGGCGAAATCGTGGGGCTGCTGGGGCCCAACGGCGCGGGCAAGACCACCAGCTTCTACATGATGGTGGGCCTCATCCGCCCCGACAAAGGCAAGGTGTTCGTGGGCCAGCGCGAGCTTACCCGCGTGCCCATGTACAAGCGCGCCCGGGCCGGCATCGGCTACCTGGCGCAGGAGCCGTCCATCTTCCGCAAGCTGACCGTGGAAGACAACGTGATGGCCATCCTGCAGACCATGAAGATCCCGCGCGCCGAACGGAAGAAGCGGCTGGAGCAGCTGCTGGACGAGCTCTCCATCAAGCACGTGCGAAAGAGCCGCGCGTACGCCCTGTCCGGCGGCGAGCGGCGGCGGCTGGAGATTACCCGCGCGCTGGTGGGAAACCCCAAGTTCATGCTGCTGGACGAGCCGTTCGCCGGCGTGGACCCCATCGCCGTGCACGACATTCAGCAGATCGTGAGCGATCTGCGCCGCCGCGGCATCGGCGTCCTCATCAGCGACCACAACGTGGAGCAGACGCTGGACATCGTGGACCGCGCCTACATCATGTACGACGGGCGCGTGCGGGTGTCGGGAACGGTGTCGGAGCTGGTGTGGAACGAGGAAGTTTCGGAGCTGTACCTGGGCCCCACGCTCGCGGCCCGCATGCGCGAGCGCTACCCCAATCCCGCGCTGAGCCGCGCGCCGGAGCCGCTGCCGGTGCAGCTGGACGCGGCGTGGGACGACGGCGGGGACCCGGTGGATGACGGACCGGCGGTGCCGGAGATGGATGGAATGCCCGGGGTGAGGCCGCAGACGGCGCATCCGGGGCTGGACGAGGAATACGCGACGGGGCCGGCTGCCCGGGACGCGGCGCGGGAAACGGACGCAGGGGTGCCCGCGGGCGCCGCCGCGGCCGCACACGATGACCACGGGCCGCACTCGGCGGCGCCGCACGATGGGCCGGATCCGCAGACGGCCGGGCCCCGCTCCGCGCATGATGAGCGCTGGCCCGGGAACTCGCAGGGCGGCACGCGGAATCCACAACAGGACGAAGCGGTATGAAGACGGGTCTTTACCAGGGAACGACGCTCAAGCAGGAAATGAAGATCAATCCTCGCCTGTACCAGGCGATGGATCTGCTCTACATGCCCCTGCTGGACCTGCAGCAGCACCTGAAGCAGGAGCTGCTCAACAACCCCTTCCTGGACCTCGTGGAGCCGGACGCCGAGGAAGAGGTGAAGCAGGAAAAGGAGGAAAAGGAAAAGACCGAGGACGACGAGATCGACTGGGAGGAAATCCTCCTGAACGGTTTTGAGACCGGCGGCCGCCGCGAAGAGTACGAGGAGCGCGAGTACTACGAGCCCGTGTCGGTGGACACCAAGGACCTTGGCGACCACCTGCACGACCAGCTCACGCTGCTGCGCCTGTCCGAGCGCGAGCTGCTGCTGGGCGAGGAGATCATCGGCAACATCAGCGATGAAGGCTACCTGGTCTGCAACCTGGAAGAGATCCTCACCACGCTGAACGACTTCGTGCGGCTGAACGAGGAGTTCGACGGGGTGCGGCCCTACGCCATGGACGAGGTGGAGCAGATGCTTCGCACCATCCAGGCGTTCGACCCGGCCGGCATCGCCGCGCGCGACCTGCGCGAGTGCATCCTGCTGCAGCTTCGCGACAGCGCGCTGCAGGAGCTGATCAGCGAAACGGGCGAAACGGAGCCGGAGCCGGCCGAGGTGGACCGCCGCCTGGCCGACAGCCTGGCGTACCGCATCGTGCGCGACTACTTCGACCAGCTGATCAACCACCGCTGGAGCGAGATCAGCAAGGAGCTGTCGATCACCCCGCGCGACGTGCAGGACGCGGCGGACGAGGTGGCCAAGCTGGATCCCAAGCCGGGGCTCAAGTACTCGTCCGGGGGCGACAACTACATCATCCCCGACCTGATCGTGGAAAAGATCGAGGGCGAGTACCTGGTGTTCCTGAACGACACCAGCCTGCCGCGCCTCAAGCTGTCGCGCGCGTACCGCGACATCGCCAAGGACAAGAAGAAGTTCGTCGGCGAAAACAAGGAGTTCATCAGCAACAAGCTGAACTCGGCCAACTGGATGATCCAGGCGATCGAGCAGCGCCGGCAGACCATGCTGAAGGTGATGAACTTCATCGTGGACCGTCAGCGCGACTTCTTTGACAAGGGCGTGCAGTACCTGAAGCCGCTGACCCTGCGCGAGGTGGCCGAGGTCATCGACATGCACGAATCCACCGTGTCGCGCGTGACGAACGAAAAGTTCGTGCAGACGCCGCGCGGCGTGTTCCCCCTCAAGTTCTTCTTCTCGTCGGGCCTGAGCACCACGAGCGGCGAGGACGTGAGCGCGCGCGGCATCAAGGCGCAGATCGAGAAGCTGGTGTCGGACGAGGATCCCGCGCACCCGCTTACGGACCAGGCCATCGTCAACATCCTCAAGGACGACGGCATCCAGATCGCGCGGCGCACGGTGGCCAAGTACCGCGACCAGCTGGGCGTGCTGTCGGCGCGCATGCGCAAGCGCGTGTGAGCCCGGACCAGACCGTGCTCCAGTCCACACCCGTGAGCCCCGCCGTCACCGGCGGGGCTCTGCGCCTTCCCGTCATTCCCGACGCGCTCCGCACGGACTTCGCCGTCCTGATCCCCGCCTTTGACGAGGTGGACAACATCCCCGCGCTCTTTCACGAGCTGCGCGAGATGTTTCACCGCCACGGCCTGGGCGGCGAGATCATTCTGGTGGATGACGGGTCGAAGGACGGGACGTACGAGGCCGCCCTGCGCGAAAGCGCGGGGATGGCGCGCGTAAAGATCCTTCGCCACCGCCGCAACCAGGGCAAGACCGAGGCGATGGTGACCGGCGCGCACGCGGCGGAAAGCGAGTACGTGGTCTTGTTCGACGCGGACCTGCAGCATTCGCCGGACGAGATTCCGCGGTTTCTTGAGAAGCTGGCCGAGGGCTGGGACATCGTCACCGGCCGCAAGGTGGGCAACTACGAAAAGCGCGGCGTGTCGTCCGTGTACAACCGCCTGTCGCAGACGCTGTTCGCCGTGCCGGTGCGCGACCTGAACAGCATGAAGGCGTTCCGCACGGAGATCCTGCGGGAGATCCCTCTGCGCCACGACTGGCACCGCTTTTTTGTGGTGCTGGCGCACGCGCGCGGGTACACGGTGTCGGAAATCGACATCGAGCTGTATCCGCGGCGCGCCGGCGTCGCCAAGTACTCCGGCCGCAGCCGCGTCCTGGTGGGCGTGGGCGACCTGGTGGTCGTGTGGTTTTACCTGAAGTTCAGCGAAAAGCCCATGCAGTTTTTTGGCGGGGGCGGGCTGCTGCTCATCCTCGCCGGGCTGCTGGTGGGCCTGCTGACGGTGGTTCTGCGCATCGGCGAGTGGATGCCGCCGTTCGGCTTCCGCCCGCTGCTTACGCTGGTGGTGCTGCTGGAGACGGTGGGCGTGGTGCTGTTCGGCTTCGGCTTCATGGCCGAGCTGATCGCCACCCTGCGCGCGGAGCTGGACGACCTGCGGCGGCAGGGCAGGGGCGTGTAGCCCAGGCATCGTCGTCCGTGTGTTGGCCCGTTCGTCCAATGAAGAACGCCCGCTACCGAGTTTCCGGTGGCGGGCGTTTTCTCGTCACGTGGATCGGAGACAATCCATGCCTGCGCCGGCTGCCTGCTGGAGCAACTGAAGTTGCCGCACCAGCGGCGGAAAGCCTCACAGTACTGCTGTGAGGCTTCACCTGCAAAAGCACAGATCCCGGCTCGACTTTCGACGATCCGTATCAGATACCGACGCTCCTGGACGCCTCCGCCAGAGCGGCCACGCACGCCTGCCGCACCTCCCACGCCCTGCCGAGTTCCAGACCACGCGCGAGGGTCCAATCCCAGAGGAAGCGCTGGTAGACCACGAGCTTGTACGCGCCGATCTGATCCGGGCTTATCGGCGCCTCATGAAGGAAGACCCGGTTCTCCACGGACACGCCGGGAGTGAGCAGAAGCCGCTCGCCGCCGTAGCGCAGATGGCAGTCGGCGTCCAGCACCGCCGTCATCCCGAAGCGCCGCAGAACATCGTCCGCGGCCGGGGTGTTGGCCTCGTTCATCTCGTAGACGCCCAGCATCAGTTCCACCGGCACGCCGTGCTCGGCGGCCAAGCGGGCGACGAGTGCGTGGGCGGCGGCGCGCGTCCCCTGTCCATCCAGCACGCGCTCCTCCCAGTCCTCCCGCTCCGTTCCGTCCACAAAGGGCAGGGTGGATACGTGACGCGCGGCGCGGTGGAAGTCCGCGATGTCCAGGTCGAGAAAGAGATGCGCGGTGGGGCTGCTCTCCGAGAGATTGAACTGGGGAAGTGCGCGGAAGTCCATGGTTCAGCGGTCCATTGCTGATGGTTGCAGTCGACGGGGAGCCGGTCGAGCCGGATCCACATGATGCGCGGCGGCGGGCGGAACGGAAAGAGCCGCGGACCCGTAGGTCCGCGGCTCTCGTTCATCTTCCGCGTGGGCGGACTACACCAGCGGGTTGCCGGGATCCTGCTCGTCGGCGCCGCGGGCACGCACCCCGTTGCCGATGTCCTCGCCCCGGCTCACGCGGCCGTCGTTGTCCTGAACGCCGTCCGCCGGCTTGGCGCGAATGCCGCTGCCGATGTCCTCGCCCGGCGTGACGCGGTCCGCGCCGCCGCCGGTACCGGCCTGGCGCTCACCGCGCTCCACGGGGTTGCCGGTCAGGTCGGCCATGCCCTCGCGCGCCGACATGTCGTCGCGGTCGTGCATCTGCTCGCCCTGGCTGCTGGCCGGCCGCTCGCCGGTGACGTCGGTCTGGCCGATGCGGTTGGCGTACGCGGAGGCGTTCTCGATGTCCTCCAGGCGGCCGGGCTGCATGTTCAGGCGGTCCTGCGCGGCGACTTCCGGGTGTCCGTCCACGTTGGTGCGGTCGTTGTTTTCCATCATGCGCTCCTGTCGGGAGTTGCGGGCCTGCTCGTCACCGGCCGCGGCGCCCTCCGCGGGCGCTCGTCGGGCGCGGTGGAGTGCAAGGCACGTTCCGGCACGGCATGACGCAGAAATCAGCGCCGACCTCGCGCTTCCACTCGTGGGCATGCGCGGTAAACTGCGGGGGCGCTGCGCGCGAGGTCGCGGAGGTCGCGGGGGACGGAGCAGGGCAGAGGGCGGCTCGGGTCTCGAGCAGCAGAGGGGCGCCGGGGTTCCCTTGAAGAGGGATGAGAGGGTTGATCGGCTGATGCGTCGCCGTGCGTTTTGATGGATGTTGTACGCAAGCCGTTGTGTTAGATTGAGATCCGTCACTCGCCCGCTCCCCGCAGTCCGGACCGGCATCCATGCGTCGACTCCTGCTCGCCATCACGCTCGCGGTTCCACTGCTGGCCTCGCCCGCGGCGTCACAGTCCGCCGCGCGGCGCATCAGCGTCTCGTTCCGCGAGGCCGAGGCGCACGACGTCGTTCGCGCGTTCGCCGAGTTCAGCGGCAACTCGGTGATCGTGGGATCGGGCGTGACGGGAAGGATTACGGCGGAGGTGCGCAACCAGCCGTGGGATACGGCCATGCGCACGCTGCTGCGCGCGTACGGCTACGACGTGCGCGAGATCGCCCCGGGCATGCTGCGCGTGGACCCCGCCGCGCAGATCGCCGCCTCCGAAGCCGTGGCGCCACTGGTGAGCCGCGCCATCCGCATCCGCTACATCCCCGCGGCGGACGTCGCGCGCGTCGTAACGCCCATGCTCAGCGATCGCGGCGCCGTGATGGCGAGCGAGGCGGCCAACGCCGTCGTCATCACCGATACGGAAGACGTCATCGCCCGCGTCATTGAACTGATCGGCCACGGCTGATCCGGCGGGGGCGATGAGCGGCGGCTGTCAGCGGGCACGGCTCTCGCGCGTTACACCGGCGACGTACACACGATCGTTTTCCCCATCCAGAGACCCATGATCCATCGCGCATCGCTGTTCCTGATCGCTTGTTCGCTGGCGGCCTGCACGCCCGCCATGCAGCCCGGCACCGGCGCTGAACCCGGCACCGCCGCCGAGCCGGGCGTGGTTCCCGCGGCCACCCAGTCGTCGCTGGACCAGGCTCGCGCCCGCTGGCGCGCCGCCAACATCACCAGCTACCGCGTTCACGTGGAGCGCTCCTGCTTCTGCCGCGGCCGCGAGCCGGTGGACATCGAAGTGCGCAACGGCGTGGTCACGTCGGTAAAGGTGACGGAAACCGGCGCCGACGCCCCCCGCGAGGAGTGGGATTGGCGGCCATCCATCGACGCCATGTTCACGCAGCTCGGCAGTGCACTGCGCGAAGGCACGCCGGCGCAGGCCACGTTTGACGCCACGCACGGGTATCCCACGACGGCCATCATCGGCACGCTGGCCAACGACGCGGGCACGCAGTACAGCTACAGCGGCCTCACCGTCCTGCGCTGACGGTCCTCCACGGAATGCAGAGAGCCCCGGACCTCGCATGGAGGTCCGGGGCTCTTTCCGTCATGGGCGGATGAGGGGCGGTTCAGCTCTTTTCCACCATCTGGGAAAGCGTAACCACTTCCTTGATGTGCAGCTTGCGCTCGCCGCGCGGCAGCTGGATGCTGACCTTGTCGCCCTTCTGCTTGCCCATCAGCTGCTGTCCCAGCGCCGAGGCCATGGAAATCTGCCCGCTGTCCAGGTTGTCCTTGTCGATGAAATCGCCAAAGGCCAGCGTGTAGGTTTCCTCTTCCTTGGTGCGCATGTCCACCACGCGCACGCGCGACCCGAAGCCCACGCGGTCGACCGGAATCTGCGACAGGTCGATCTTGGACAGTTCGCCGGCGCGCTGCGTGAGGTGATTGAGGCGGGCCGAGATGAACTGCTGGCGCTCGAGGGCGCTCTTGTACTCCGAGTTTTCGCGAAGGTCGCCGTGCTCCACGGCCTTCTTGATCGCCTCGGGGATGATCACCTGCAGCTCGTGCGTCAGGCGCTCGATTTCTTCGCCGAGCTTGTTCTTGAGGTCGTCCAGCATGTCCGTTCCAGTCCTCGTCCGTTCTGATTCAGGCAAACCACGAATGTAACCGGACCGTCGCGGAACGCGCCATGGGTAGGCGATTCGGGCGGCGGTAAAGAAGGCGGTTGATGCGGCTCCCCCGCGGGACAGCCGGATTCCGCCGCAACGGAGCCAGGGCGTCCCCGCCGCCCGGAATCGCCATCCTGAGGCCCGCTGAGACTATGTTCCTCACCGGACGCCCCCGCCCGCAGGCGTCATCCTGAGGCCCGCTGAGATACGTTCCTCACCGGACGCCCCCGCCCGCAGGCGTCATCCTGAGGCCCGCTGAGACTACGTTCCTCACCGAACGCCCCCGCCCGCAGGCGTCATCCTGAGGCCCAAGCGCACCCGGCTCGCACATGCGCCGGTCGTCGCGGGCCGAAGGATCTGCTCTTCGCCACGCCTGACTCCGGGCGCGGCAGCGGCACGGAGCGCCGCGAGGGAACGGCCGGTCGCGTGCGTCACGCGACGTTGGCTCGGCGCAGGCCAGATCCTTCGGTCGCGCATGCTTCGGCGCGCCGGAAAGCACGGCGCATGCTCCCTCAGGATGACATGGTGTGGCGGGGGATCACGCGATGCGCAGATCGCATGGTGCCGCATCAAGTCACGGCGCATCATTGTGCCGCATCAGATCACGACAGCGGTCAGACGCGCCCCACACCATGTCATCCTGAGGCCCGAGCGCGCAGGACCGGCCCATGCGCCAACCCTCGCGGGCCGAAGGATCTACTCTTCGCCACGCTTGACTCCGGGCGGCAGCGGCACGGAGCGCCGCGAGGGAACGGCGGGTCGCGTGCGTCACGCGACGTTGGCTCGGCGCAGACCAGATCCTTCGGTCGCCCATGATCCGGCCCATCGGAGAGCCCGGCGCGCGCTCCCTCAGGATGACGCCTTTCAGGCAAAGTACGGGAAAGGCGCGTGCGGAAGCATCAGCGCGGAGTCGTCGGTCGGATGCGTCCGACGCCACGGAGCTTCGCCGCGGAGCCTCGCCGTGCAGCCCCGCCGTCCGGCCTCCCCGCGAGGCCCTCCGTGCGGTTACAGGGCAGGGGGGACGGGCACCTCTTCCGTCGCGCCGCCATCCACCGGGCGCAGGGTGGCGCGGGCCAGCAGCAGCGCCGCGCCTCCGCCGATCAGTTCCGCGGCGATGGTCCACAGCCGCGCCGCGAGCGAAAGCACCGCGCCCACGCCATCCGGCAGGTACGGCCGCAGAAACAGCGTCATCGACGCCTCGCGCAGCCCGCCGCCGCCCGGCAGCGGCGACCAGTATCCCGCAAAGAACGACAGCGCGTTCACCCCCGCCATCTGCGGCAGCAGCGACCAGGGCACCGGCGCCAGCGCCGCCACGAACAGGTGGTACGCCACCCC
Source organism: Longimicrobium terrae (assembly GCF_014202995.1). Classification (NCBI taxonomy): domain Bacteria; kingdom Pseudomonadati; phylum Gemmatimonadota; class Longimicrobiia; order Longimicrobiales; family Longimicrobiaceae; genus Longimicrobium; species Longimicrobium terrae. The sequence goes on along the minus strand of NZ_JACHIA010000019.1, from coordinate 59,658 downwards.
GTAGAACGCCCAGTTCGCCACCGCCAGCAGCAGCAGCCCCACGCCCTGCATCCACGTGCCGTTCCACCGGATCACGTCGCGCCCCAGCAGCTTGGGGATGGCCGTCAGCACGCGGTTCAGCAGGCCGGGGTGCACCGAAACCAGCGCCGCCACCGTCGCCGCCACCCCCGTCCACCGCGGATCGATCCCGCGGAACACGCCGCCCGTGAGCGTCCACGATGCCACGACGATCGACGCCATCAGCGTGATCCCCGTGTGCACCAGCATGGAGGTCAGCAGCACCGCGCCGGAAAGCCCCGCCGCACGGCTCAGCTGCGCCACCGCCACGAACTGAAAGACCTTGCCCGGTACGTACCGGGCAAGGTTGGAAAGAAACCAGATGCGCTGCAGCGACCCGTGCGGAACCGGCGGATGGTCGAAGTGGCGCAGCACGCGGCTCCACACCAGCACCCCGAACGCCAGCACCAGCACGTGCAGCCCCACGCTGGCGGCCAGCAGCCCCGGCGAGACGCGCCAGTCAAAGCGGCGCATCTCCGCCCAGTGCGAGGTGATGGTGTGAACCAGGTACCATCCCGTCGCCGCGATCAGCAGCGCGCCGACCGTCCGGCGCACCGCCTGCTTTCGCGTCATGCGGGCCCGGTCGCGGCGTCGTCCATCACCGTCACCGGCGTGCGGCGCCGGCGCAGCGTCGTCGCCAGATAGTACACGCCGTACAGCGCCAGCAGGGCAAAGCACGCCAGGGTGATGCGGAAGCCCGTGTACAGCCTGGCCGGGCGGAACACGAACTCCACCGTCGCGCTGCCCTGGGGCACCACCACGCCGCGGAAGGTGTGGTTGGCGATGCGCACCGGCTCCGGGCGCCCGTTCACCGTGGCGTGCCAGTCCGCGTACCAGTTGTCCGCCAGCACCATCATCGCCGGGCGGCTGCTGGTGGTCTGCACGACGACGCGGTCCGGCTCATACGTGGTCACGCGCGCCGTCCCCTGCAGCGGCGTGGTGGCCAGCGCCGGGGCGCCGCCCTCCACCACCACCTGCGTGCGCGGGTCCCACGACGGGTTCTTCATGGCGTCGATGGACTTGCCCGGTGCGCTGGTCACCACCTGCTGCGCCAGGTACGCGCGGGGCAGGGCGGACAGGTTCTCGTACACCAGCGCGTTCTGCCCGCGGTACGCCTCGCGCAGCATGGGATCGTTGAACTCCACCGAGGCCACCAGGTAGCGCGCGTTGGCGGCCGCCAGAAAGCGCGGGTCGCGGAACAGGTTGTGGAAGTCCACGTACGTCCGCTCGCCCGGCCCCGCGAACTCGTTGTAGCGCTGCAGCTGGTTGCCGTGCTCGCCGCCGATCTGGTCGATGCCGAACGACATGGGGTAGTCCGCCGCCTGCGGCCACGCGCTCTGCCCGGGGATGGGAAAGACGCGGAACGGCCCTTCGCGCTCCTTCTGCGTGCGGAAGAACGCGGCGATCTCATCCTCCGCGTACATCGATTCCGGCCCGTCCACCGTCTGCATGAACTTCTTGCCCATCACCCACAGGTCCGCCACGGTGATCAGCGACAGCAGCGCCATCACCACGATGGTGTTGATGGACCGCGCCCACCACGCCAGCAGCGCGCCGCCCGTCAGCGCGGCGAAGAACGCGAAGCGCATCCACCCCTGCGACGGGGTCAGCGAGCTCGTGCCTTCCGCCATGGCCGCCGATCCCGCGCCGAACGTCATCGCCGCCAGCACCGCGATCCCCACCACCGCGCCGATGGCGATCAGCAGACGATTGTCCTTCGTCTCCGTCCCGATCCGCCGCGCGGCCCGCTCGGCACGCTCCTCCGCCAGCCGCTCCAGCGTCACCGCCGCCATGCTGATGAGCGAAAATGCGAGGACGTAGTACGCCAGGTCCGGCGCGCGGAACCGCTTGAGCCCGGGGAGAACGTTGTAGTACAGGTAATACAGCGGCGTATTGCCGCCCAGCGACAGCGTCAGCGCGAACAGCCCCAGCCCCGCGAAGAAGAGCCAGTACCGGTTGCGCCGCGCATACACGATCCCCGCCGCGAACAGCAGCAGCACCAGCGCGCCCACGTACTCCGTGTGCAGGCGGAACGCGTTCTCGCCGCGGTAGACGGGAAGGATGTACTCGCCCGCCGGGTTCTGCACGTTGGCGCCCACCTGCTCCGGCGCCGCCAGCCCCGCCACCGCGCGCAGCGGCATGGAGAACGACGTCGAGTACTCGTAGCCGCGCCCGCCGCTCATGCCGCGCGGCGACTGGCCCACGTACTCCTGGAAGGGAAGAAAGTCCACCGAGGCCGCCACGAAGCCGAACGCCACCGCGGCGATCCCCATCCCCACCGTCTTCGCCAGGCGCGGCCGGTCGCGGTGCACGCCCAGGTGGATGAGAAGGAACAGCGCCCACAGCGCGGCGCCCAGCAGCAGGTACCACGCGTTCTGGATCTGGAACGAGAGCAGCGCGCACGACACCGTCAGCGCGGCCGCAACGAACGGCGCCACGCGGCCCGTGCGGATGCCGCGGTGCAGGCAGAAGAAGAGCATGGGCGCCAGCGACGCGACGATGATGCGCCCGTCGTGCCCCGCGTACACCCACGAGGTCAGGATGCCGGTCCACTGAAAGGCGAACCCCACCACGAACGCCACCCACGGGCGGCACTTCATCTCCCGCCCCAGCAGGTACATTCCCCATCCCGCCAGGCCGAACTGCACCCAGAAGAGGAGGGGAAGCAGCATGCGCACGGGGGCGATCAGCTCCGACAGGTACAGCACCGGGTAATAGGTGCTTCCCGGGTTGGCGAAGTGCGGCACGCCGCCGTACACCTGCGGCACCCAGCCGGGCAGGTGGCCCGACGACATGCTCCGCTCCACGAACTCGTAGAAGAAGTAGCCGGCGTTCAGGTAGTCGGTGCCGTAGATGTGGCGCCCCGGCAGCATGGCCGGAAGAAAGTAGATGAGCGCCAGCGCGAAGTACGCCCCGGCCGCGATCGCGGCGCCCGGCGCCGGTTCATGGTCGGCGACGGTGGCCGCCAGCGACGACGGGCGGCGGGGCGGGGGAGCGGTCTTGGTCATGGCCGTGCGGAGGGGGAAGGGGGCGCGGTGCGCCCCTCGGCGATGCGGTGCAGAAACGCAAGGTGGTCCGCCGCCACGGCGGCCCAGCGAAAGCGTTCCGCCGACACGCGGGCGGAACGGGACAGTCGGGCGCGCTCGGCGCGGTCGTCCAGCAGGCGCGCGGTCGCTTCGGCGAGCGCGGCGGCGTCCCCGGCGGGAACGGTCAATCCCCCGCGGGGCGCATCCACCACTTCGGGAAGGGAGCCCGCGGCGGCGGCCACCAGGGGCACGCCCGCCGCCATCGCCTCCGCCGCCACCATGCCGAAGCCCTCAAAGCGCGACGGCATCAGCTGCACGGCGGCTCCGGCGAACAGCGCCTGCCGCTCCTGCTCGGAGACGGCGCCCAGCATGCGGATGTTGCCGTCGATCCCCAGCGCGCGCGACATCGCCGCCACGCGCTCGGCGTCCTTGCCGCGCCCGGCGATGCGCAGCTCCAGCCCGGGGCGCTCGCGCGCGAGGAGGGCAACGGCCTCCAGCAGCGTATCGAGCCCCTTCTGGAATACGTCCAGCCGGCCGAAGTACAGCAGGTACTCCTCCGGCGCGCGCGGCAGGGTGAACAGCTCGTCGGGGACGCCGGCGTACACCATGTCGATGGGTACGCCGGGCGCCAGCGCGCGCAGCAGGTCGCGCGTGGCCAGCGAGGTGGCGGAAAGCCGGGCCGCGCGGCGGATCATCATCCGCTCCAGCCGGCCGATGGCGGGCGCCAGCACCGGGCCCCAGCGCGCGCGCGCCGTGGGCCCGCTCACGTGGTGCACGGTGATCCCCGCCGGACGGTCCGTCGGCACGAACACCGGGGTGTAGGTGCTGAAGTCGAACACCGCCGCGTCGTACGCCGCGCTCCGCAGCAGGGCGTTGGCGGCGCGCGCGTACGTCAGGCGGCTGTACGCGTACGGGCCGGGGGCGCCCAGGCGGACGTAGCGCACGCCGCCGATCGTCTCATCCCGCGCGCCGGGGTAGTTGCCGGTGGCCACGGTGACGTCCACGCGGTCCGCCAGGTGCCGGTACAGCTCCAGCACGCGCACCGCGCCGCCGCCGGCCACCCAGGGGTTCGCGGGATCGTCGTAGATGATGTGCAGAACGCGCAGCACGTCAGCGTACCCGGGCCAGGCGAACGTCGTCCAGCAGCAGGCCGTACCCGTCCGCGCCGGCGTTGTCAAAGCGCAGCCGCGCCTTCTGGGCCCGCCGCACCACGATGCGGTGAACGGAATACCCGAACCGGTCGCCGCTTTCCAGCGTGATGGACCGGCGGAACACGGAGCCGAGCGTAACCACCACGGTGTTGCGGTCGCCGCGCTGCGAGCCGGCCACGCGGAACGTCAGCTCATAAACGCCGGGCTGCAGCGCGAACTCGTCACGGCTCGCCAGCACGCCGGGCTTGAAGGTCACGCCGTCAGGCCGGTCGCCGTCCAGGTCCACGTACAGCCCGTTCCCCGGGATGAAGTCCCACTCCGAGCGGGCGCCGATCAGGTCCACCGTCCCGCCTTCCACCACCCAGTTGGAGAACCCCGCGTACATCAGCGCCGGTCTTCCCCCGTTCTCCCCGTCGAACGCGTCTTCCAGCATCACCGGGTCGCGCGCGGCGCACCCGGCGAACGCGCCCGCGGCGAGCGCGAGCACGGCGGCGAGCGGAAGGGACCGGCGGAGAAGGGAAGACATTCGCACCTTGGAGCGCGTGAGCAGAAGCGGGGAAAGATACCGGGCCGAGCGAGGATGCAGCAAGCTGCTGCGGGCCGCGTGTACGCGGTGGACGCCGGATGCGGAGCGGGGGAGCGCCCGCCCGGACGCTCCCCCGCTGGTGTGCCGCTCCATCGCGGGCTACCAGCCTGCCACCCACGTGCCGCTGAAACTGGTGTTCGACCCGGCGGCCGTCCAGGTGACGAGCCCGCCCCGCAGGCTGCCGTCCTCGTGGGCGCCCTGGTAGTGGGCGCGCATTCCCCGCGACGTGCCGCTGGGGTCCACGCGCAGGAACGCGGCGCTGTCCGGGGTGAACTTGCGGACGGAGATCACGGCCACCGAACCCTGCGTCCACACCGCGTCGTACTGGCCGTTCTCGTTCAGCGTCCAGGTGGCGCACAGCCGCGCCGTGTTGGTTTCGCACGACTGGATGGAAGGCGGAACCACCCACACGACCGCGCTGAACGTGTCGTCGCCCACCCGCGCCGAGATGACGGCGCCGCCCAGCTTCTTGGCGGTCACCACGCCGGAACCGTTCACCTTGGCCACGCTCGGGTCGGCGGACTTCCACCTGACGCCACCGGCGGCGACCGCCGTTCCGGCCGCGTCCACCAGGCGCAGGGTGCGCGAGCCCCCGGGCGCGACCGCCACCACGTCGGCGTTGAGCCCCGCGGGCCGGGGACCGGTTTCGGTCGGCGTGTCGGCGCTGGCGCAGGCGGCAAGGACCACGAACGCCACGGCATGGACGGCCAGCGGCGCGCAGGAACGCATCTTCATCAATCGCAACGCTTCGGTGCGGATTCCGCGTGTGAGAATGGGCGTGCGCCGCCGAACGCGGCGGCACCCGGGCGCGTGTCAGCCGCGCTTGCGGTCGATGGTCACCAGCACGCTGAACGAGCCCAGCGCCTTGCGGGCCAGGATGGAGTACTTGAGCGCTTCCAGGTCGCCGCGATAGTACCGCGCGCGGACGGTGTAGCGCGACGCGTCCGCCACACCGCCGATGATGGCGGCCCATTGCGCGGGCGTCATCAGCCGCTCGTTCCCCACGTCCTGGCGCGGGTAGCGGTCGGAGGGCACGCTGAACACCACGGAGCGGCACACGCGAAGCTGCTCGCGAACCAGCCCGTGAATCTGCTCGTCGCTGAAGTGCTCCATCAGCCCCTGCGAAAGGGACACGCCGAACGACTGGTCGGCGAACGGCAGGCGGAACGCGTCCGCGCCCACCACGCGCGTGCGCGGGCCGAAGCGCTCCAGGTTGGGGAGCGCGGCTTTCATGATGCGCGCGTCGTTGTCCACCGTCACCGTGTGCGGCACCCAGCGCGAGATCAGCGCGGACTGCGCGCCGCTCCCCACGCCCACCTCCAGCGCGGAACCCGCCGCGCGGCGCACCGTTTCGCGGATCAGGTCCCAGTGGATCAGGTTGCGCTTCGCAAAGGTGGGCCAGGAGATCTGGTCTACCCGGAAGTTGTTCCAGTCGGCGGGTTGTACCACGAAAGGGCGTTCAGTCGATGGTGAGGTGCGCGCAGCCGATCCCGTTGTCGCGCAGGGAGCTGCGTGGATCGTCCGCGGCGGCCGGCGGCGTCGGTGCGCGCCCGGCCGGTGCGGATTCGGGGAATCTACTTCGGATCGTGCGATGGGGGAAAGGCGGCGAGCGTTCCGCGTGGTGCCCATCGAGCGGTCGGCGGATGGCCATCCACCCAACATCCCGCCGAACACGCCACCGTTGTCACGCGTGCGAGTGAACGCGCATATTCGGCGGGACTCCTGATCTCACCTGATCCCCGCCATGCCCATGCTCCACACAAGCGCTTTCTCCAGGCTGCCGGTTCGCGCCGCGCTGATGCTGTCGCTCGTGGCGGCATGCGCTTCGTGGCGAGAGCTGCCGCCCGTGCCCCCCGCGCGGATGACGGTCTGCGAAGAAAACACCGCCCGCATCTGCGGCACCTTCAGGTGGACGGGCAGCGAGTACGCGGCGTCGTGGGCGGACGGCGCGACGGCCCGCGTCCGCGTGGCGAAATTCACCTCGCACGAGATCGAGCTGCGGCGCGAGGATTCAGGCCAGAACAGCGACTTCACGGCCCAGTACTCAGGCACGGTGCGCGGACGCACCGCTGGCGGCTTCGTCGTCTGGACGCAGAACGACCGCTCGTGGGAGGGCACGTGGACGGCGGAATGGTGAGCGGGGCAGGGGATGGTGGATCACGGATAGCGGATCGGTGGATCGAGTGATCGAGGATTTCCTGAATGATCGCTCGTCGCCGGGCTGGGAGGCCCCTCCCCCGGCCCCTCCCCGTGCAAACTGCCGCACGGAGAGGGGAGAACTCACGCCGGGCTCCGCGGTCACGTGCCGGTGACGCGTTACGGCGGTGTGTGAGGATTACCGCCATTGTTCCGATGACTTCAGCTGCTCCTGCAAAAGATTGACGGCGGTCCCAGGGATCATCCCGGGGGCCGCCGTCGTTTATCTACCTGATCTGCGTCCGTCGATGACTGCGCTTCGGTCGATCAGCGGCGGCGGACGGAGTCGTACACCTCCGCCAGGCGGCCGACGATGACGTCCCACGAGAACCCCGTGCGCACGTCGTCGCGGCCGTTCATCCCCATCCGCCGTGCACCCTCCGGATCGTCCATCATCCGGCCGATGGCGCCGGCGAGCGCGGTGGCGTCTCCCGGCGGGACGAGAAAGCCGTTGCGCCCGTCGCGCACGATGTCCACGATCCCGCCCGCCGCGCTGGCGATGGTCGGCTTGCCGTAGCTCATCGCCTCCAGCAGCACCACGCCCAGCCCCTCGGTGTCGCCCTTGGAATCGACGACGGCGGGAAGGACGAAGCAGTCGCATTCCGCCATCCGCAACTGCAGTTCATCTTTCGACACGAAGCCGTGAAAGACGGCGCGCCCGCCCAGCCCCAGCTCTTCCGCGCGGGCCTGCAGCCGCGCGCGATCCGGCCCGTCGCCCACCACGCGCAGCACCACGCGCCGGTCCGGGGGCAGAGAAGCGAGCGCGTCCAGCAGCAGATGCACGCCCTTGCGCTCCACCAGCCGCCCCACGAACAGCAGCTCGAACGGGGCGTCCGCATCGCGCGGCACGCCGGCCGTGGCGAACGCGGAGGGCTCCACTGTGGCGCCGAAGGGAATGATGGCCGGGTCCGCGCCGGGCACCTGCCGCCGCAGCCGCTCCGCCGTGTAGCTGCTGATGGCCGTCACCGCGTCCGACCCGCGCACGATGCGGCGGAGGACGGGGGAAAGGAACGGCAGCTCCTTTTCCATCCACGTAAGCTCCACGCCAAAGAAGGTGCTTACCAGCGGCACCCCCGACGCGCGCTTGGCCGCCAGGCCGATGACGCCGTGGGGCAGGGGCCAGAAGGCGTGGATGGCGGCGAACTCCCCCGTGCGGGCCAGGCGCGCGGCCGCCAGCGAGCCCGCGGCCACGTACCCGGGGACGAGCGACAGAAAGGCGGGTCGCTCGCGGATGCGGTCCGGCGCCGTCTGGTCGTGGGTCAGCGTTTCCCACGGGCGCGGGGCGTAGCGAAAGCGGTGCACGCGCACGCCCTCCACCGTCTGCGTGGCCAGCCCGCGGTACGACGGGGCCAGCACCTCGGCCTCCACGCCGCGGGTGCGCAGGCGGCGGATCGTTTCCACCAGCCACGGGGTGATCACGTCCTCGGGGTCCCGGGCGTACGCCGAAACCAGGTACAGAACCTTCACTTCTCTTGTGGGGAGAGGGGCGCCGCGATAGGATTGTGCATCCCGCCCAACCTACGGGCTGATCTCAGCCGGTACAAGCACTTCCATCCGTTTCGGACGTTTGCAGCGCGCCCTCGTCATCATCCCGACCTACAACGAGAGCGAGAATCTGCCGCGTCTCGTTCCGTCGGTGCTCTCCCGCGATGAGCGGCTGGAAATCCTCGTCGTGGACGACAACTCGCCCGACGGAACCGGCCGCCTGGCCGACGAGATCGCCGCGGCCGAGTCGCGCGTCCACGTTCTGCACCGCGCCGGAAAGCAGGGGCTGGGCACCGCCTACCTGGCCGGCTTCAAGTGGGGCATCGAGCGCGAGTACGACTTTCTGTTCGAGATGGACGCCGACTTCAGCCACGATCCCACGCACCTGCCGCACTTTCTGGAGGCCATCCAGGAGTACGACCTGGTGCTGGGCTCGCGCTACCTGCACGGCCGCGTGACGGTGGTGAACTGGCCCATGGGGCGGCTTCTGCTCAGCTACTTCGCCAACCTGTACGCCCGCTGGGTCACCGGCCTGCCCATCGCCGACGCCACGGGCGGCTTCAAGTGCTTCCGTCGCGAGGTGCTGGAGTCCATTTCGCTGGACCGGGTGGAAAGCAACGGCTACGCGTTCCAGATCGAGATGAGCTTTCGCGCGTGGAAGAAGGGATTCCGCCTGGGCGAAATCCCCATCATGTTCGTGGACCGCGACGTGGGCGAAAGCAAGATGAGCAAGAAGATCATCCGCGAAGCCGTGTGGCGCGTGTGGCGGCTGCGCGCGCTTTCGCTCCTAGGCCGGCTGGAAGGCCGCCGGGACCCGCGGCTGACCCCCTGATTTCCGCCGCCGACCGCATGCAGGAAGCCGCCGCCCGCTTTGTCCGCGTTCTCGCCCTCGCCATTCAGCGCGAGGGCGAGCCGTCCGCGCGCGCGGCGGAGGCGCACGAGGCGCTGTCGGAGGTGCTGTCGGCGCAGAAGAGCCTGGTGCTGGACGTCCAGTTCACCGGCTTCACCAGCAAGGGCCAGCCGGTGGGCGCGGTGGATCCGGTCGTTCTGCGCTCCGCGGGCCACCTGATCACGCTGCGCATCAACCGCATCGGCTTCACGCCGGACGCCAGCGCAGAGGACCTGGAGGCCGTCTTTGCCGCCGCCGCGCGCGGGGCGGGGGAGCTGGGCGCCGGCGGGCTGATCGGCGCGCTGGCGGATGCCGCGCCCCACGGCGTGTACGCGAGCACCGCGGCGGGCGACGTCTACAAGCCGGCCCCGCGCCGCGCCGCGCCCCCCGCCGAAGCCCCGCCATCCACCGGGACGGCTTCCGTCGAGACATCGTCTGCCGGCGCGGTGTCGTCCACCGACACGCCGTCGCCCAGCGAAGCGCCGGCTTTCGCGCCGGCTGAGTCAGCGGCGGACGCGGCGGTCCCGGCGGGAACGGGGGCGTCGGTGTGGATGGGGGACGACTTTGAGCGGACGGAGCTGGCGGAGTTCGAGATCCTGGACCCGTTCCAGGAACTTGTCTCGCCGGCGGGCGGGGAAGCACCCGCCGCTGATTCCGACGCGCCCGCGGGCGACGCGCCGCGCGAGGAGCCGTCCAGCGGCGACATGTACCACTTCTTTCGCGCGGCGGGCAGCGACCGGCGCGAGACGGAGGCGCTGCCGCGGCTGCTTCGCGAAACCGCCAACATGTCGCGCTACGACGAGCTGGCCGACGCCGCCGCGTGGGAAACGCTGCTGCTGCTGCGCTCCGACGCGCAGGCGCAGGCGGTGGAGATCATCGATACGCTGGTGGATGAGGCGCAGCGCGCGGACCGGTCGCGGCTGTTTCGCGAAAGCGCGGGGGCCGCGCTCAAGCGAATCGGCAACGCCGACACGCTGCAGCGCCTGGCGGAGGGGCTGAGCCACGGCAGCGTGGAGCGCGACCGCATCCTGCGCTTCTTCAGCTTCGCCGGCGGCGACGCGGTGGCGCTGCTGGAGGCTACGCTCTTCCGCACGGCGGACGCGGAGCTGCGCGGCGCCGTGTTCCGCTCGCTGATTGCCTCCGAGGGCGCGCCCGCACGGCTGATCTCCGCCGCGGTGCAGGACGCCGGCGCCGTCCGTGTCCGCACGCTGCTGGAGCTGGTGCGCGGGCCCGGCGTGGACGCGGAGCTCGGGCGGAAGTGGGCCACCGAAGCCGCCGCCCACCGCGATCCCGCCGTGCGCGCTGACGCGGCGCGCACCGCGGCGTCGCTGGGCGGGCGCGGCTCCATGCGGCTGCTGCTGGATCTGCTGGGTGATACGGACCGGACGGTGAAGCGCGAAGCGGTGCAGGGGCTGGGCGCGGTGGGCGAGGTGGCCGCCGTCCCGTTCCTCACCCGCACGCTGAACGAAGGCGACGAGGAGCTGCAGATCGCGTCGGCCCAGGCACTCGGGCGGCTGGGATCGGCGGAGGCGCTGCCGGCGCTGCTGGCCATCGTCACCAAGCGGTCGCTGCTGTCGCTCAAGAAAGTCACCAAGCCCAAGCTGGCCGCGCTGCAGGCGATCGCCAGGATCAGCGCGCCCGCGGCCCGCGACGCGCTGCAGTCCGTAGCGGGCGGCCGCGACGAGCTGGCCGAAGAAGCCCGCCGGCTGCTCGCCACGCTGTAGCCCCATCAACCGCATCTCTACCGAGAGAACGGAAACAGATCGGTCTCACACAGAGTCAACGGAGTCAACAGAGGGAAACCCCTCCGAGACTCCGGGGACCCCGGCGTGAGACCTTTCTCGTTTCTACCTCCGTGCCCTCCGTGCATCCTCCGTGACCTCCGTGTGAAACGGCAGTAGAGCCCGCCGCCCGCGCTGACGCCCGGGCGGCGGTTCTGTCATCGGCCCGAAAAAAATCGGCTCGCGAGAATCGCCCAGGACGCGCGATCCGCAACACGGGCATCCTCCCGGCGCTCTCTGCGACGTCAAACGCGTCCTGCGGGCGGCCTGACGGTCATCGCCCCGAAGCACCCGCCGGAGCGGGGGATCAGCCCGCCAATCCAGCCTAATCCACAGATTCCCACGGCCATGAGGGCTTTTCCACACTTCTCCACAGCACCTAGTTTACATAATGCATATTATACGAATTGGACCGGGGGTTGCGTTGGACGGGGTTCCCATGTGACTCAGGAGCAACGAGATGGCACGCGCAATCTGGAAAGGCAACATCAGCTTCGGACTCGTGAACATCCCCGTGGGGCTGTTCAGCGCCGAAAAGCCTGACGAGCTGAGCTTCCGGCAGCTCGACCGCCGCAACCTCGCGCCCGTGGGCTACCGCAAGTACAACAAGGCCACCGGCGACGAAGTCGAGATGGACGTCATCGTCAAGGGCTACGAGTACGAGAGCGGCCACTACGTCGTGCTCAGCGACGAGGACCTGCGCCGGGCGAATCCCGAAAAGACGCAGACCGTCGAGATCACCGACTTCGTGGACCTCGACGACATCGACACCGTCTTCTACGACAAGCCGTACTACCTGGCGCCCATGGGCAAGAACCCCAAGGGCTACGCGCTGCTGCGCGAGGCGCTCAAGCGCACCCGCAAGGTGGGCATCGCCAAGGTGGTCATCCGCTCGCGCGAGCACCTGGCGGCCGTGGTGCCCCAGGGCGACGTGCTGGTGCTGGAAATCCTGCGCTATCCCAACGAGATCCGCGCCACCGAGGAGCTCGAGGTGCCCGGCGAGGACCTGGGCGCCCTGGGCGTCAACGAGCGCGAGCTGGAGATGGCGGAGCGCCTGGTGGAAGGCATGACCGCGGAGTGGTCGCCGGAAAAGTACCACGACAGCTACCGCGACGACCTCATGCACCTCATCCACGAGCGCATCGAGAGCGGCCAGACCGACGCGCCGGATGAAACGCCTGTTCCCGAGGCCGCGGAATCGCGCGAGGGCGTGATCGACATCATGTCGCTGCTCAAGCGCAGCGTGGAAGCCACCGGCGGCGAAAAGGCTGCGCCCCGCAAGGCGGCCGCGAAGCCCAAGGCGGCGTCCACCGCCCCGTCCGCCGCCAAGCCCAAGCCGCGCAAGGCCACCTCGGCCGCCACCTCCAAGCCCCGGCCCAGCAGCGCCAAGAAGCGCAAGGCGGCCTGACCCGGAATCGCCGAATGGGCCTCGACGAGTACAAGCGCAAGCGCGACTTTCGCGTCACCGATGAACCAGAAGGGCACGTCCACCACTCGGGGGACGTGCTCTCGTTCGTCATCCAGAAGCACGCGGCCAGCCACCTCCACTACGACTTTCGCCTGGAGCTGGACGGCGTCCTGCTGAGCTGGGCGGTGCCCAAGGGCCCCAGCCTGGACGCCGGCGTCAAGCGGCTGGCCATCCACGTGGAAGACCATCCCATCGAGTACGGCGTATTCGAGGGGATCATCCCCCGCGGCGAGTACGGCGGCGGCACGGTGATGCTGTGGGACCGCGGCGCGTGGGTGCCGGACGAGGACCCGCGCAAGGCGTACCGCAAGGGCCACCTGCGCTTTCGGCTGGACGGCGAACGGCTGCACGGCGGATGGCACCTGGTGCGCTCCCGCCGCGGCGCGGACGGCGAAAAGGAGCAGTGGCTGCTCTTCAAGGACGAGGACGACGTCGCCCGGCCGGAATCCGCCGGCATCATCACCGAAGAAGTGATGACCAGCGTGGATACGGGGCGCACGATGGAGGAGATCGCCGCCGACGCGGACGCGCACTGGGACAGCAAGGCACCCGCCGCTGAGGCACTGATCCGCTCAACGCCCGCGAAGAAGCCCGCCGGCAAGCCGGGCGCGAAGAAGCCAGCGCCCGCGGCGAGGAAGCCGGCCGCCAGAAAGCCCGCCGCCGCGAAGAAGCCGGCCGCGAAATCCGCCGTGCGCTCCACGGCGGAGACGGCCGCGTCCGGGAAAGCCGCACCGGGGAAAGCCGCTCCCGCCGCGAAGCCGGCCGCGATCCCCGGGGCGAAGCGGGCGGCGTTTCCGGCCGAGTTCACCCCTGCCCTGGCCACGCTGGTGGACGACGTCCCCGCCGGCGACGACTGGATCCACGAGATCAAGTACGACGGCTACCGGCTCGTCGCGCACGTGCGCGGCGGCAAGGCGCGGCTCATCACCCGCAACGGCAACGACTGGACGAGCAAATTCCCTGAGATGGCCACCGCCCTGTCCGCGCTCCCCGTTCGCGACGCGGTGCTGGACGGCGAACTCGTCGTCCTATCCCCCGACGGCCGCACCAGCTTTCAGGCGCTGCAGAACGTGCTGAACAGCGGGCGGACGAGCGAGCTGGTGTTCTACGCGTTCGACCTGATGCACCGCGACGGAATGAACCTGCGCGGGGCTTCCCTGCTCTCCCGCAAGGAGGCACTTCGCGAGCTGCTGGCGGGCGATTCCGCGGGCCCGGTGCGCTACAGCGACCACATCGTGGGCAACGGCGCCGTGTTCTACCAGCAGGCGTGCGGGATGGGGCTGGAGGGCATCATCAGCAAGCGCGCGGACAGCCCGTACGCCACCAGGCGGACGCGCGACTGGCTCAAGGTCAAGTGCCTGCTGCGCCAGGAGTTCGTCATTGGCGGGTTCACCGCGCCGCAGGGCTCGCGCTCGCACTTTGGCGCGCTGCTGGTGGGCGTGCACGACGAGAACGGGGACTTCATCTACTCCGGCAAGGTGGGGACGGGCTTCAACGAGGCTTCCCTGCGGCAGCTGCACGCCGCGCTCCGCCCGCTGTCGCGAGAGGAATCGCCGTTCAGCGACTACGGGCGCAAGGGGCGCCGTCCCGCCGGGGTGACGTGGGTGGAGCCGAAGCTGGTCTGCGAGATCTCGTTCACCGAATGGACCGGCGACAACATCCTGCGCCACCCCGTGTTCCAGGGGCTGCGCGAGGACAAGCCCGCCGCGCAGGTCGTCCGCGAGAGCGCCGGCCACCTGTCCGCGGCCGAGACGCCGGCCAGGCCCGCACGCGCGGGAAAGCCGACCGCCACCGCGCGCGAGCAGAAACCCTCCGCCACCACGCGCCCCGTGCCTCCCTCGACCACAAAGACGGTGCCCCGCCGCGGCAAGGCGAACGAGGCGATGGTGGCCGGCATCCGGCTGACCAGCCCCGACAAGCTGCTCTTTCCCGCCGCAGGGATCACCAAGCTGGAGCTGGCGCGCTACTACGAGGCGGTGGCGGACTGGATGCTGCCGCACGTCAAGGATCGCCCGCTGACGCTCGTTCGCTGTCCGGACGGGGTGGGAGGACCCTGCTTCTTCCAGAAGCACGGAGACGAGCATTTCGCGCCTCAGGTGGGCCGCACCACGGTGACGGAGAACGACGGCGAGGAAAAGGTCTACACGTACGTGCACTCCACCGCCGGGCTGGTGGCGCTGGTGCAGATGAGCGTGCTGGAGATGCACACCTCCAACGCCAAACGCACCAGCTTCGAGAAGCCGGACCGCTTCATCATGGACCTGGATCCCGGGCCCGGCGTGTCGTGGCAGCGCATCATGGATTCCGCGCTGCAGATCCGCGACCGGCTGGCGGAGCTGGGGCTGGCGAGCTTCGTAAAGACGACCGGCGGCAAGGGGTTGCACGTTGTCGTCCCCATCAACAAGCGCCACACGTGGGATGAGGTAAAGGAGTTCAGCCGGGCGCTGGCGACGGACATCAGCGCGGCCAACCCGGGCAAGTACGTGACGAAGTCGACGATCGCCGCGCGCAAGGGCAAGATCTACATCGACTTCCTGCGAAACGGGCGCGGCGCCACCGCGATCGCGGCGTTCTGCATCCGTGCGCGGCCGTCGGGCGCCATCAGCGTCCCGTTGCGGTGGGATGAACTGACCCCTGCCCTGCGGACCGACGACTTCACCCCCGCTGCCGTCATCGAGCGCGTCCGCGGGCTCAAGGATGATCCGTGGGCCGAGTTCTGGACGACGAAGCAGTCGCTGACGAAAAAGATGCGGACGGAACTGGGGCTGAAATAGGCGCGGAGTCCCCGCGACCTCCGCGTCCCCCGCGACCTCCGCGTGAGACTACGGAATCGCCGCCCCGAAGAGGTCCGGGGGCGGCGATTCGCTTGCGCGGTACTCGGGTCGGGTATCGGGCGCCGACTTTCTCTGCTGCGGGAGCCTCGTTCAGCGCCGGCCGGGGAGGCCCCTCCCCCGGCCCCTCCCCGTGCAAACTGCCGCACGCAGAGGGGAGAAGGACCACTCATCTCGTTCCGGACGGTGCCTACCGGCCGGAGAGGCCCCCCCTCTCCCCCGCTCCGCGGGAGAAAGGGAGACCTCAGCGCATCGCCAGCGACGGCTCGCGCGGCGGGGCCATCCAGCAGGCGAGGTCTTTTGTTGATGGTGTGACGATCCCGATTGCTCACGGGCTCTGCGCCTGAGACGAAAATCGCCGCCCCGAGCAGTCTCGGGGCGGCGATTCGGTTTCCTGCGGATGGATCCGGAGCGTCAGGGCTTCGGCGCGGTTCCCTGCCCCGCGTTGACCAGCGCCTCCAGGCGTTCCATGCGTGCGCGCAGGTCGGCGATCTGCGCGGCCTGCTGCGCGTTCTCGGCGCGGAGCTGCTCGTTCTCCGTGCGCAGCGCGTCGGTGCGCGTGGTGAGCGCCTTTACGCCCGCCATGTTCACGCCGTCGATGTCCACCGTGTTGATCAGCAGGTTGCTCTCGCCCAGGCTGAAGGCGGCGGCAAAATCCTGCGCCATGGGACCCATGTGGCGGATGGACGCATCCTGCGTGCGGTAGTTCCAGGTGCTCACCGGAACATTGCGCAGGCGGGCCAGCACGTCTTCGCCATCCAGATCCAGGAAGTTTTCCTTGCGATTGCGGTCAGAGATACTGCTCCACGAGCCGCCACCCGGCGCCACTTCCACGCCGGACGACAGGTTCTGGGTCGTGAAGAACCGGATGCCGCCGCAGCCGCGGGCCACGAACTGGTTGTTGGCCGTGGGATACACCGAGTCCGACGAGAACCCGGCGCAGCCGTCGCCCAGCACCACGCTGCCCTGCCGGTTGGCCGTACGCGCGTTCTTGCCGATCGCGACGGAAAATTGCCCGCTGGCGCTGTTCTGCAGGCCGATCGCCACGCCGAAGTTGCCGTTTGCGATGCTGGGCCCGAGCACGATGGAGTACAGGCCGCCCGCGATGGAGCTGGGCCCCAAGGCGACCGCGCCCTCGTTGGTCGCCTGCGCGCCGTCACCCATGGCGACAGAGTTCAGTCCCGAAGCGGTGCCGTTGACCGCAAAGCTGTTGGTGCCACTGGCCGTTGCCCGGTACCCCGCCGCGAACGAGCTCGCGCCCGAAGCGCGGGTGTTGGTGCCGAACGCGGCCGATGCCACGCCGACGTTGTTCAGGTCCCAGTAGGTCGAGCCGTCATTCGAGTCGAAGGTTCCCACCCGCCCCGCGCGGAACGCCGCCCGGTTGGGAAACCACATCATGCGCACTCCGGCGCCGGTCGCGGGAAGGCTCCCCTCCCCCTCCGTGCCGCGGACGACAAAGCCGCCGTCGGCGTTCAGCCGCATCAGGCTGGCGCCGTTGCGGCTCACGGCCAGGGCCGAGTCGGCCTGCGCCGCGGCGGACGGGGCGTACGCGGCCGCCGCGGCGAGTACGGCGGTGATCAGAGCGGTAGAACGGGCGCGAGTTGCCATTTCAGTGCGTTCCGTAGGCGAAGTAGAAACGGGCCGCCCGGATGGGGCGGCCCGCCTGTCTGCAATCCAGCGATGAGACCGTCGTACTACGGGCGGGGAGCCGCGGCCCGCAGCGCCTGCTCGATCCGCTCCAGCCGGGCGGCGGTGGCGGCCTGCTCGTCACGCATACGCACGATTTCGGCCTGCTGCGCGGCAACCTGCGCGCGAAGCTGCTCGTTCTCGGCGCGCAGCGCATCCGTGCGCGTAGTCAGCGCCTTGACGCCGGCCATGTTCACACCGTCGATGTCCACCGTGTTGATCATGAGCGAATCCTCGCCCAGGCCGAACGCGGCGGAAAAGTCCTGCGCCATCGGGCCCATGTGGCGCACCGAATCTTCCTGCGCGATGTAGTTCCAGGTGCTCACCGGCACGTTGCGCAGGCGCGAAAGCACGTCTTCCCCATCCAGCTCCAGGAAGTGCTCCTTGCGGTTGCGGTCAGAAATGCTGCTCCACGAGCCGCCGCCCGCCGCGACCTGCACGCCCGACGACAGGTTCTGGCTGGTGAAGAACTTGATGCCTCCGCAGCCACGCGCGATGAACTGGTTGTTGGCCGTGGGATAGACCGAGTCCGACGAGAAGCCGGCGCAGCCGTCGCCCAGCACCACGCTGCCCTGCCGGTTGGCGGTACGCGCGTTCTTGCCGATGGCCACGGAGAACTGGCCGCTGGCGCTGTTCTGCAGGCCGATCGCCACGCCGAAGTTGCCGTTGGCGATGCTGGGCCCGATCACGATGGAGGCGAGGCCGCCGGCGATGGAGCTGGGCCCCATGGCGAGCGCATCGTCGTTGGTGGCCTGCGCGCCGCTGCCGATCGCGACCGCGCCCACCGCCGAGGCAGTGCCGTTGAAGCTGAAGGAGCGGTCGCCGGTGGCCGTGCCGCTGTTGCCCAGCGCCACTGCCTCGTCGCCACTGGCATTCGTCGTGAGGCCCGCCGCAAACGAGTGGTTGCCGCTGGCGCGCGTGTTCTCGCCGAATGCGGCCGAGCCGAAGCCGATGCTGCCCGGGTTCCAGTAGTTGGCGCCGAAGCTGTCCACCTTGCCCGCGCGGAACGCCCAGGCCTGGGGGATCCACAGCATGCGGACGCCGGCGCCGGTGGCGGCCACGTTGCCGGAGTAGACTTCGGCCTGCTCGTCGGCGGTGCCGCGGACGACGAAGCTGGCGTCGGTGTTCAGCCGCATCAGGCTGGCGCCGCTGGCGCTTACGGCAAAAGCCGAGTCCGCCTGCGCGGCGGCGGAGGGCGTGTACGCGGCCACGGCGGCCAGCACGGCGGCGGCGACGGTGGCGGAACGAGCGCGATTGCTCATGATGATCATCGTCAGGTGGTGTTACGGCGGTGCGCCCGGAGGCCGTACCGCCGCGTCATCGAAGAACAGAGTCGATCAGTTGCCCGGCACGGCATGCAGGGCCCGCTCCAGCCGCTCCAGGCGGGCGGCGGTGGCGGCCTGCTCGGCGCGAAGGCGCTCGATCTCGGCCTGCTGCGCCGCGTTCTGCTCGCGCAGCGCGCGGATCTCCTCGCCCTGCACCGCCGAGCGCGCATCCAGCGCCTTGACGCCGGCCAGCGCCACGCCGTCCGCGTCCACCGTGCCGATGGTCACGTCGTCGTTGCCCAGGCCGAAGGCGGCGCGGAAGTCCTGCGCCGTGGGGCCCAGATGGCGGATCCCGGCGTCATCCGTCCGGTAGCTCCAAGACGTCACGGGCATGGTGCGCAGGCGGGACAGTACGTCCTCGCCCGACACGGCCTCGAACAGGTGCTTGCGGTTCACGTCCGAGGTGTTGGTCCACACGCCGCTGGTGCTCAGGTAGGCGCCGGTGCTGGTGCTGATCACCGCGTTGCTCTGCCCCCAGTTGCTGACGGTCGCGCCGGACTGGATGGTGACGCCGGTGCTCAGGTTGCTGCTGGTGAAGATCCGGAAGCCGCCGCTGGTGCGCCAGTTGGCGGAGTGGTTCACCCCCGCGCGCAGCGTGTCGACCGAAGAGCGGTCGCTGAACACGAACGAGCCCTGGCGCGCGTTGGTGTGCGCGTGATAGCCCATGGCCACCGACGCGGCGCCCGACGCCGTGTTGTCCTCACCCACGGCGAACGACGACTGCTGCGCCGCGGTGCTGCGCAGGCCGAACGCCGTGGCATTCGACGCGCTGGCGCGCACGTCCTGGCCGATGGCCACCGAGTAGTCGCCGATGTTGGCCCCATCCCACTGCGTGCCGTTGATGCCGCCGGCCCGGAAGGCGGCCTTGCGCGGATACCACATCATCCGCGTTCCCGAGCCTTCGGCGGGGATCCCGGTTCCACTGTTGTCGCCGTCGTAGACGCCGCCGAACAGGGTGCCGGCGTCGACGTTTACGCGGAACAGGCCCGCGCCGCCGCTGCTCACGGCAAAGGCGGAATCCGGGGTCTGCGCGGCCGCCGTGGCGGCGGAGGCGACAAGGGCGGCCAAGGCCAGCCCGCCACGAATCATGATCTTCATCGTTACCTCTATCACGTTCAGGAGGGGAATCAATCGGGGGTCGATGTAGAAGAGCGGAGCGCGGCTTCAATGCGCTCCAGCCGTGCACGGAGCGCGGCGTTTTCCGCTTCCAGTGCGGCAATTCGCGCAGCCTGCTCCGTGGTCCGGGCATCCAGCGCCTGCACGCCGGCCAACGCGACGCCGTCCGCATCCACCGTGGCGATGGAGATGGAGTCGGCGCCCAGCCCGAAGGCGGCGCGGAAGTCCTGCGCCGTGGGGCCCAGGTGGCGCACCCCGTCATCATCCACGCGGTAGCTCCAGCTGCGGATGGGGATGGTCCGCAGGCGCGCCAGCACATCGTCGCCCGACACCTCCTCGAACAGGTGCTTGCGCCGCACGTCCGAGGCGTTGGTCCAGGTGCCGCCCGACGACAGGTACGCGCCGGTGCTGGTGCTGATCATGGCGCCGCTCTGCCCGAAGTAGTACGAGGAGCCGCACACCGACGGGTTGATGGCCGGGCCGCCGAACGCCACCCCGGTGTTGAGCGACTGCGTGGTGTAGATCCGCATTCCGCAGCTCAGCCGCCATACGGCCTGCCCCACGAGCTCGGCCCTGACGGAATCCTGGGTGCCGCCGGTCACGTTGTCGCCAAACACGAAGCTGCCGCGCCGCGCGTTGGTGTGCGCGTGGTAGCCCAGCGCCACCGACGCATACCCGGTCGCGGTGTTGTCTTCGCCCACGGCGAACGACGACCCGTTAGCGGCCGTGGAGCGCACGCCCATCGCCACCGCATTGTCGCCGCTGGCACGCACGTTCTGGCCGATGGCGACGGAGTAGTTGCCGATGTTGGCGTCGTCCCACTGCGTGCCGTTGACGTATCCGGCGCGGAACGCGGCTTTCTGCGGATACCACAGCATCCGCGTGCCGGAGCCCTCGGCCGCGATATTGGATCCGGAGTTGCCCCCATTGTACACGCCGCCGAAAACAGCGCCGCCGTCGATGTTGACGCGGAACAGGCTCGCGCCGCCGTGGCTCACGGCAATGGCGGAATCCGGGACCTGGGCAGCGGCGCCCGGTGCGGCGGCCGCGAGGGCGGCCACCGCCAGTCCGGCGCGCGCGAAGATCCTGAAGCCGCCGGTCACGGGATCCGGATGGTGAGGGTCTGATCGGTCACCGTCAGCGTTCCCTGCACCGCGACGGCGCCGGTCGTCTTGACGGGGCCCTGCAGCGCGGTCGCGCCCGTGATGTTGAGCGAGGGCACGAAGCCGCTCAGCTTGGCGGCCGATCCGGTCATGATGATTCTGCCACCGATGATTTCACCCGGAGCGTTCACAAAACCGGCGATCTGCAGCGAGTGGGTGTTCAGATCCAGCGTGGTCGCGGGCCCCACATTCAGCGCGGCGATGGACGAGTCGCGCGTCAGAGTCGGAACCCTAACCGCGGAGTCCGCCAGGACGGTCACGATGCTGGATTCTCCCGGCACGACGTTCTTCGACCAGTTCTCAGCCACGAACCAATCGTTGCTCACCCTGCCCACCCACGCCGCGTCAAAAAGGTTCGTCTCGTTCGTCAGCTGCGCATCCACATACACGCTGAACGTGAACGTCGACACCGAAGAAGGAGCATTAAAGCGCCACTCCTGGGACTGCGAAATCTCGTACGGGTCGAGAACCTCGTTGTAGAGGAAATATTCCTGCTCGGGCCCGTAGATAGTGGTGGTTCCAGCGGGATTCTCAATCGACACGGTGCCTGTTCCGCTGGTAACCGCGGGACCCGAGACGAAGAACACCTTGATGCCTTCCGGGGTGACCCCGTCGGTGCCCATCTGCGACTGCAACAGGTTCTGCACGGTGACATTCGTGCTGAGGATCTCTGTGCCCGGGTCGTAGCGGGTGCCGCTGCTGGCCAGCTTGATGTAGCGATTCTGGCCGCCGATGATCTTGTTCAGCGTCACTCCCAGCCGCGCCTGCGCCGGCTCGACGGTCACGCACTGCATGGCGCTCGAGCGCACGTCCACGGTGCACTCGACGCGGGCCATCGACTCTGTGCCGCCTTCAGGGGAAGGCAGCAGGGGCGAGCTGTCCGTGCAGGCACCCGCAAGCACAAGCGCGAGCAGCCCGAGGCCACGCCCCGTTCGGATAGAGTTGCTCATGAGGAGTCGGAGAGAGATGAGGCCAGGAGCGGCCGGTGGTGAGAACGTGTCTCAAAATAGCTAACTGCTTCACTTTGCGCAAGCAGATCTTTGGCAGGAAGTGTAGGATTTCCGGTCAGTGCGCCAGCCCGCCCCCACCCACCCCGCAGTACGCAACCAAGCCGCCATTCACCGGTGTTAACCATTGTTAACAACACGCCAATACACCCCTCGCCCATTCGATGCTGCTCTTGACGCTGCGTTGACGTGAGTTTACTTATGTTAACATGAGCGACATCAAGGGCCGGATCATCGACGCAGCACGGGCGCTGTACCGTGAACGCGGGGCGGACGCCGTTACCATGCGTGCCGTCGCCGAGCGCGTGGGCGTGACGGCGACGGCGCTGTACCGCCACTTCGCGGACAAGGACGCCATCCTGCGCGAGGTGATGAGCGAGGGCTCACGCCTGCTGGGCAGCCACCTATTTCTCGCCTTGGAAGCCCCGACGGCGCTGGATCGCCTGCGCGCAACGGCGACGGCGTATCTGGAGTTTGCCGTTGCCCAGCCGCAGGCATATCGAACGCTCTTCGAGGCCGGTTCGGCAGATGAAGCGTCGCCCGTGCTGCGCCAGCGCGACGCCGTACGCCGGTTTCTGCGCGACCGCGTGCGCGAAGGGATCGCGGCGGGGGCGCTGACGGACGGAAACGCCGAGGAAATCGCCCTCACCATCTGGGCGACGCTGCACGGCCTGGCTTCCCTGCACCAAGCCGGTATCATCCCCGCGGAATCCATGAGTGAACGCGCGTTAACATCCCTCATCGACGGTGTTGCATCTCATGAACATAGACTGATCGCATGATAACACACGTTAACTTCCGCGTCCCTGCTGCCTTTATGCCTTCATCTCCTCTCGAGCCCTTGGTCCACGCACGCCAGCCTGCGGCCGCAGTCCGCAAAGGCGGACTTCGCGCCGTTGTTGCCGCGACTTCAGTCGCCCCGCAGCCAGAGCGCGCTGAATCGCGCAGAACGACCCATCCACCCGCGACCTTCCCCCACCCTTCTCCACAGCAGGATCGCCCGTTCCTGGCCATCCTTGCGGGCCACGTCTTCAGCCAGCGCTGATCGTGTCGCATCCCGCCGAGTTCTCCACAGTTGGGGATAACTCCGGCCCGGCGCACGTTATCCACAGGAACTCCGCCGTTCCCGCTTTTCCACATTGATGGACAACAGAAAGCCCGCCCCCCGGATTGGGGAGCGGGCTTTCAGATGATCGAAGCCGCGGTCAGTTGGTACGGTAGCGGCGGCTGACTTCGTCCAGGCGCTGGCGTTCATCCTCCGTAAGCGACGCCAGTCCCTGCGACGAGATCTTGTCGAGAATGCGATCCACGTCGTCCAGCAGTTCGCGCTCGGCGGAGGCGGCCTTCTTTCTCCCGGTCGCGGCCGGGCGCGCCTGCGTTGCGGTGCCGGCGGGCGCACGGGGCGCCTCGGCCTTGCGCGGCGTCCATGGCACCAGCGCCCCGCCCCGTCGCACCGGTTGCCCGCGGCTCACCACCGACGCCATCTCGCCCCACGCCGGCGGCGCCCACGGGCTCTTGAGCAGCAGGAATCCGGCGGCCATTCCCCCCAGGTGCGCCAGAACCGCGGTTCCGTTGCTGCCCGGGCTGACCGCCATCATCAGGTTGATGACCGCCAGACCGGCCACCAGCCACTTGGCCTTGACCGGAAAGATCCCCCAGATGTGGATCAGCATGTCCGGCCAGATCATCGCGAACGCCAGCATCAGCCCCAGCGTTCCCGCCGACGCGCCCACGATGGCCGCCGCCGGATCCACCGGATACAGCGCCGCCGACAGCAGCGCGCCGCCCAGTACCGCGACCGCGTAGTACTTCAGAAACCCGCGGCCGCCCCAGCGTTCTTCCAGCGGCGGGCCGAAGAAGAAGAGCGTGAGCATGTTGCCCAGCAGGTGCCAGATTCCCGCGTGGACGAACGAGTAGGTGACCAGCGTCCACGGCTGCGTGATGAAGCTGCGCGGCCGGAACGCCAGATACAGGGGGGTGAACCCGCGCGTGGCGGGGATCAGGTCCATGATGAACAGGGCCAGGAAGACCGCCGTGTTGGCGATCAGCAGGCGCTTGACCCAGGGGGTGACCGACACTCCGCCGAAGCCCCCGTACGAATCCCGGTAAGCCATTGATCGAAGCCGACGTGAACAAGGGAAAACAGGAGGCGCGCTCCCGGTGCAGAGGGGCGCTCGGCCCTCCTCTACACCAGTCGCGCGCCTCCGGTCCGCTACCCGGAAATCACTTCAGCGACGAAGTGGCGATGCGTTCGCAGAGCTCGGGAAAGGCGATGCCGATGGCGTTGGCGCCCTTGGGAAGCAGGCTGGTGGCCGTCATTCCCGGCAGGGTGTTGGCCTCCAGGCACCACAGCTGTTCCTTGGCCAGGATGAAGTCGATTCGCGCGTAGCCCCGCAGCTTGAGCACCTTGAAGGCGCGCAGCGCGTACGCCTGCAGCTGCGACACGATCTCCTCGTCCAGCGGCGCCGGGCACAGGTACTCCGTCATTCCCGGCGTGTACTTGCTTTCGTAGTCGTAGATGCCCTTCTTGGGGCGGATTTCCACCGGCGGAAGCGCCTGGTCGCCCAGGATGCCCACGGTGAGCTCGCGCCCCTTGGCGAAGCGCTCGATCATGACCTCGGTGTCGTACTGGGCGGCGTCGCGGACGGCGGCCTCCAGCTCCGAGCGGTCGTTGACGATGTGGATGCCCACACTGGAGCCCTGCCGCGACGGCTTGACGATGCAGGGCAGCCCCACCAGGTCCTCGATGGTGTCGGGATCGTACGCGAAGTCCGGAGCCCGCGCCACGCGCCAGGGGAGCGTGGGCACCTGCGAGTCGCGCAGCAGGCGCTTGCTGACGTCCTTGTCCATGGCGATGCCGGAGCCCAGCGGGCCGGAGCCGGTGTAGCGGATGCCCAGCACGTCCAGCAGCGCCTGGATGGTGCCGTCTTCGCCGTCGCCGCCGTGCAGGGCCAGAAAGGCGATTTCGGCCTCGCGCAGCTGCGGGATGTTGCCGAGTTCCACCAGCGGCAGCGCCTGCTCCACCGCGGCGGGCGGCGCGGAGTGCACGCCGCCGGGAAGAAGGCTGGCTTCCTGGTCCGGGCTCACGAAGCCGCGGGCCGTATCCACGGTGGCGACCTCGTGCCCCTTTTCGCGGAGCGCCTTGACGATCGCGGCGCCCGAAGCCAGTGACACCTCGCGTTCGGCGCTCGTTCCCCCCATCAGCACGGCGATCTTCATCCCAGCCTTTATTCGGTTCGGGTCGTGTACAGTGCGGTTTTCCCGCCGCGCGCCCCCTACGCACGAAGTGTACGCGCACGCGTGCGGGGCATGGGTGAGCCCCGGCGGAGGATGATTTCCGTGCGATGCGCCAGCGTCGCGGGCGGCCCCCACCCGGGCCGGCACCACCGGCCCACCCTCCCCCAAAAAGACTGGGGGAGGGTTGTGGCGGCGGACGCTTTGGTGCGGGACACGGAGATCGGCGCAGAAAGCCGAGTATGTTGAGCGAATGAATCCGCCGCTCGAAAAGCGGAAAGCCCCGACACGGCGCTATTCGCGCACCGTTCGGGGCTTCAACCGCAACGGAACTGAGGACGCGAGCCGAATCGCTCGTTCGCGCCGAACGGCTCCCCCTCTCCCGCTTGCGGGAGAGGGGGTTGGGGGGTGAGGGGTGCCTCAGCATGCGCCACACCATCCAACACGCACCTTTTCTCCGGTTCCCCGACCCGTCGCAGGGAAGCCGTCCTACGCCGCCGCCGTTCCCTGCCCCGCGCCGCCCTTGGCATCGGGGCGCACGGCCTCCAGAACCTTGCGCGCCAGCGACGGCCCGAACCCCGGCAGCGCCGCGATCTCCGCCTCGGAGGCGGCGGCCACGTTGCGCATCGACCCGAACTTCTCCAGCAGCGCCTTCTGCCGCGACGGGCCCACGCCCGGAATCAGCGACAGCTCCGACCGTACGGTGCGCTGCGTCCGCAGCTTGCGGTTGTACGTGATGGCGAAGCGGTGCGCCTCGTCGCGCAGGCGCTGCAGCAGGCGCAGGGCCTGGCTGCGGCGCGGCAGCCGGATGCTGTCCGAACGGCCGGGAAGGAACAGTTCCTCCTCCTTCTTGGCCAGACCCACGATGGGCTGCTGCGGAATGTCGAGCGCCTCCAGCGCCTTGCGCGCCGCAGACAGCTGTCCCTTGCCGCCATCGATCACCGCCAGTTCCGGCAACGGCTTTCCCTCCTCCACGCGGCGGCGGAACCAGCGGGTGACGGCCTCGTGCATGGAGGCGAAGTCGTCGTTGCCCCAGTCTCCGCGGATCTTGAGCTTGCGGTACTCGCCCTTGGCCGGCTCGCCGTTCTCAAAGAACACGGCCGACGCCACCGTTTCCGAGCCCTGCGTGTGCGAAATGTCGAAGCACACCATCGTGCGCGGAACCATCGGCAGCTCAAGCACTTCCTGCAGCTCGTACAGCGCGTCGGGGGCCCGTTCGGCGGCGGCGTTGCCCATCAGCTTGCGCTCCTCCAGCATGTGGCGCGCGTTCTGGTCCGCCAGGCCCACGAGCGACAGCTTTTCCCCGCGCTGCGGCCAGTGCAGGCGCACGGCGCGGCCCGCGGCCTCGCGCAGAAGCTGCTCCAGCACGGGGCGGTCGGGAAAGTCCAGCGGAAAGTAGATCTCCGGCGGCACGCTTTCGGGGTCGCGCGTCACGCGCTCCGCGTACAGGCGCGCCACGAACGCGGACACCGCGTCCTCGTCCGACTCGTCGCCCAGGTTGGTGAGGAACTGCGCCTCGCGTCCCAGCAGCTTGCCCTCGCGGATCTGCAGCACCACGCCGCATCCTTCCGCGCCATCGCGCGCAAAGCCGATCACGTCGCGATCGGCACCGGACACGTCCATCACCTGCTGCTTGCGCTCCAGCGACTCCAGCTGGCCAACGGCGTCGCGCAGCTCGGCCGCCCGCTCAAAGTTCATCTCCCCCGCGGCGATCTGCATCTCCGCGCGCAGCCGCCGCGCCACCAGCTTGGTGTGGCCGCCCAGCACTTCCGCGATTTCCTCCACCATCCCCCGGTACTCCTCGGGCGACTGCAGCGCCACGCACGGCGCCTTGCAGCGGCCGATGTGGTAGTCCAGGCAGGGCCGCGCCGGCGCTTCCTTGGGCAGGTTGTAGTGGCAGGAGCGCACGGTGTACAGGCGCTTCACCAGTTCCAGCGACTGCCGCATGCGCCGCACGTCGGTGTACGGGCCAAAGTAGCGGCTACCGTCCTTGCGCAGGGTGCGGGTGACAAAAACCTTGGGAAACACCTCATCCGTCACCTTGATGTACGGATAAGTCTTGTCGTCCTTGAGGTTGATGTTGAAGCGCGGGCGGTTTTCCTTGATCAGATTGTTCTCAAGGATGAGCGCCTCGGCCTCGCTGCGGACCACGATCGTCTCAAAGTCCTCCACCCGCCGCACCATCTCGCGCGTCTTGATGCCGTGCTGCGCCCCGCTCTGAAAGTACGACCGCACGCGGGAGCGCAGAGACTTGGCTTTTCCGACATAGATGATCGTGCCCTCGGCGTCCTTCATCAGGTAGACGCCGGGCTGCGTGGAGAGCGTGCGGAGCTTGGAATCCAGATGGGTGGTGCGTTCAGACATCGGATCGTGCGGACGGCGGAACGGGTGCGGTTCAGGATGGGATGATACACCGAACACGCCGTTCCGGTCACAGGCGCGCCGTTCAGCGGATCGTCTGCCCACCGTCGCGGATGGCGTCGCGGATGACGGCGTGCAGGTCCACGCGGCGGATGGCATCGTGCGCGGCCTCCCAGCGTCCGTCGGCGTACAGGCCACGAATCCCGGCGTCCTCATACGCGCTCTCCCCCGCCTCCAGGCACGCCCGCCGCATCGCGTCCGCGATCCGCAAATCGTTGTCGTTCATGTGCATCGGTGGATTTCGGGGATGATGGTCTTCGGGTGGTGGATCGACGTCATCATGTGCGTCCGCCCGTCCAGGAGCCGGTGTGGATCGACATGATCACGTGCGTCCGCCTGTCCAGAAATCGGTGGATCGACGTGATCACGTGCGTCGGTAAACACATCCCGCACAAAGGCTTTGTCATCCTGAGCGAAGCGCCGCGCCGGCCTGTCCGACACGCCGTACCTTGGCGCGAAGTCGAAGGATCTTGCCACGGTGGATGCGGAGTGCCGGCAGGCGGGGTGCGGATCAGACTCGGGGCCTCGGCGCTCGGGGCGGACCATGTGGCAAGATCCTTCGACTCGCTGCATGGTCCGGCGCACTCGGAAAGGCATCATCGCCGTTCGCTCAGGATGACAAGCGGGGGTGCCTTCATGCGGATGTCTCCGCGCAGAACGAGATACATCGTCCCGAACGCGGGCGGAGGTCACGGAGACCTGCCTCCGTGACCTCCGTGTATCCTCCGTGCCCTCCGTGTGAAACGGCAGTTCAGCTCACCGCCCGATCATCCGGCGCAAACGGCGGAAGACGGCGCCGGCCTGTTCCAGCCCCAGCGCGGCCGCGATCGCGAAGTAGAGGAACCCGTACGCGCCGCATACTACGACCGCCCTCGGGAACGGCCCCAGGTCCGGAAAAGCCAGCTTCAGCGCCCATCCGCCGGCCGCGGCCAGCACCGCGGCCGCTACCATCCGCACCACCGACGCCGTCCGCGGCGCCACGCGCCCGATCTTCGCCTTGAGCGAGCGCTTCAGCAGCCACCACTCCACCCACGCCGCGATCCCCGCCCCCAGCGCCAGCCCGAACACGCCCAGCGGCTGCCCGCCCACCCGCACGTGGCCAAACAGCCCCGGCCCGACCTTCCATCCACCGCCCAGATCCACGCCCTCGAACTGCAGCATGAGCACCACGCCCAGCACGATCGACAGGACGACGCGTACAGTCGCGTAGCGGGCCGGCGTCCGCGTATCGCGAAGCGCAAAGAAGGTGGACGACAGCAGCCGCGACGCCGTGGTCGCCATCAGCCCCGTCGCGAAGCCCGCCGTCGTGACGTACACGATCAGCGTGGACTCGCGGGTGAACTCGCCGGTCTGGAACAGCCCCGCCACCACCACATCACCCAGCGCCACCAGCGCCACAAAGCTGGGAAGCACGTAAAAGGCGATGCGCTCCAGCGCCGCGGACCCGCGCTCGCGAAGCTGCTCCGCGCCGCCGGACCGCTGCCGCGCAAGTTCCGGAAGCTCCGCCACCGCCACCGACATGCCGAATAGGCTGATGGGGAGCAGGTACAGCGTCATCGCGTACTGCATGGTCGACACGGCGCCCACCACCAGGAACGACGCCAGCATCGCGTCGATCCATGCGCTGATCTGCACCACGCCGCGCCCCATGACGGCCGGCGCCGCGTTGCGCAGCGTCTCGCGGACGCCGGCTACGTGCGTTCCCCACCGCATGTTCAGCGAGCGCTCCAGCTTGAGCACGCCCGGGATCTGCACCACGAACTGCAGCACGCCGCCCAGCAGCGCGCCCCACGCCAGCGCCACCACCAGCGTACGCCCGTCCGCGCCGTGGCCCATGATCCACATGGTCGCGATCATGGCCGCGTTCCACGCCACCGGCGCCACGTACGACAGAAAGAACTGCCGGTGGCTGTTCAGAATCCCCAGTGACCAGGCGCTGAGCACCAGCACGCCCGTCATGGGAAAGAGGATGCGGACCACCTGCACCGTCACCTCGCGCCGCTCGCCCTCGAAGCCGGGGACGAACACCGTGGTGAGGAACGGGGCGAAGAGCACGCCGATGAGCGCCATCGCGCCCGCCACGGCCAGCAGGAGCGAGAAGATGGCGCCCGCCACGCGGCCGGCTTCCTCCTTCTTTCCCTCCTGCAGCAGTTCCGCGTACACGGGGATGAACGACGCGCTGAGCGTTCCCTCCCCCAGCAGGTTCTGCATGAAGTTGGGAACGCGCATGGCGGCGTTGAACACGTCCGCGTACACCGAGGTGCCGAAGTACTGCGCAAACACCCGCTGCCGCACCAGCCCGGCGATGCGGCTGAGCAGGATTCCCGCGGCCACCATCATCGAGCCGCGGTTGCCGGTGCGCCCCTTGGCCGGCTCGGCGGGCTTGCCGGGCGCGGCCTCGCCCACCGGATCCGCGCCGAACGCGGCGTCCTTGAGCGCGTCCGGGCCCATCTCCACGGTCACATCCGGATCGTACAGCGGGTCCTGGCGGGGCGGTACGTCGGAACTCATCAACGGGTCATTCAGGAGAAACGCCCGCGGCCAGAGGGCGGCGGGCGACAGGGTCAGCGGGTCTGCGGCTGCGCGGGTGCATGGACCGCGCCATCCGGCATCTTCTCCGGATGGGCCGCGTCCACCCCCAGCCGGATCTCCATCCGCTCCGCCAGATCGCGCAGCAGCGTGGGACGCATCGCAAGGAACGGCAGCAGGTTGAGGCTGCGCTCCTGCGGCGCGCCGAACGGCATCAGTGTGTTGCGGACCAGGGGAAGAAGATGCGTGACCCCGCGGTCCGAGCGCTTGGCGTGCGCCAGGATCTTCCGCTCCGCGTCCGCCGCGGCCAGCAGCGCCCGGTCCCGCCGCGCGCCGATCGCCAGTTCCAGGTTGGCGTCCACCCCGGCCGACGCGTCCATCACCGCCCCGAAGCCGTCCACGATGGCCGTCCGCAGCGCGCCCAGCCGCTCGGCGATTTCCGGCGCCAGCCGCCGTCGGGCGACCAGCGACACCAGTTCATGCTCCGGAAGCGCGAGTTCGGCGTCGGTAAGCCCAAGCTCCGCCGCTGCTTCGGCCACGTCGTCGGGGACGAGGCGCGCGGAAAAGCGGGGCCAGGCGACGGGCGGAAGCATGCCCATGGCCCCGAACAGCGGGTTGATCTGGGCGAAGTACGCCACCTCCGCCGGCCCGCCCACGTAGGCGAGCGTGGGGAAGACGGCGGATTCCACCACCGGGCGCAGCAGCACGTTGGGACTGAAGGAGCCCGGTTCCGCCACGATCCGCGCATCCACCTCCTCCGGCGTCCACCGGATGCGGGCTTCCGGCGCCGCCCAACCCCGCCCCGCGCGCACCAGGCGCTCGCGGCCCGCCGGTCCGTGGTGGAACACATTTGCCGCGTCCGCCACCAGCGTCACCTGCGGCGCGTACCCCGCCGCCTCCAGCGCCTCCGTCCGCTCGGCGAGCAGGCGTTCGTGCTGCGACGCCTGTGCTACCGCCGCACGGAGAACAGGGACCGAAATCTGCTTCAGCGCGGGATCCGCGGCGTCGGTCACCAGCAGATCGAAGCCGGCGAACAGCTGCTCCACCATCCGCCGAAACGCCCCGGCCACTGTTTCTCCCGTCCGGTATGGACCTGAGAAGCTTGTGAGATCAACACCGGTTCCGCCAAGCGCCGCAACGACTTCCCCGTATTCAGCTGAGACGGATTCGATATCCGTTCCGAGCCGCATTTCGCTCATCGGGACGGGACGATCAACCGTCGCGGCCACGGCAAAGCGGCGGAGCGCACCGTCTGCATCCACCGCAAAGGTGTGGTTCGCTTCGGCTAAATCGTGGTCCTCAGAGGCGCACCAGAAGACCGGTAGCACGATGGTGCCCAGCTCCCGCTCCAGCGCTTCGGCCAGGCGGATGGCCGTGAGGATCTTGTGGATGGTGTAGAGCGGGCCGGTGAACAGACCGGTCTGCTGCCCTGTGGTGACCATCGCCCCGCCCTCTTCCACGAAGCGGGCGAGCCGTTCGCGCGCGGAGTCGGAGGTGGGATGCACCGCGGCCGCCGCGGCCTCGCGCTCCGCCCGGCCAAAGCGGCGCGTGACCTCGTCCAGCTTGGCGCGGAACGATTGCAGGTCGTTGGGATGACCGGAAAAGAAATGCGCGGCCTCCGGTACGCCCGCCAGGTAGTCCATGGCGAGCCGGTTGCCGCGCAAAGGCGAAACTTCAATCCGCAGAGTCAGCGTGCCCTCCCCATCAGGATGACGGCCGGGGCCGCCCGCTGCGGCCCGCCGTCCTGGTCGTCAGGGCGGGTGGCCACCCGGCACACCTCGCCCGCCATCTTCATCATCACCCGCGAGCAATAGGCCCGCCGCGCCGCCCCGTCGCAAGAGCACACGCCGGCCCATCACCAACTACTGTCCACACCGTGCATTCCGATCGAGCGCGCCGGAAAAACAGCGTTCGAGAATGCGCTCAGAACGACGATCTCGAGATCGTCACCCATCGGTGCGCCTCAGGACGGAGATCCGGGCGTAATCGCATCCTGCGCGGAATTCCGTCCCGCTGTTCTCCGTGCGCTATTCCCTGCCCTTGTGGTACGGCTCCCCGCGCAGGATCGTCCCCGCCCTGTACAACTGCTCCGTCAGCACGAGCCGCGCGACTTCGTGCGGCAGGGTGAACGCGCCGAGCGAGAGCAGGTGCGTGGCGCGCGACAGGATCTCGTCCGACAGGCCGTACGCGCCGCCGATCAGGAACGCGGCGCCGGGGCTGGCGCGCACCTGTAGATCGGAGAGGTACGCCGCGAGCTTCGGCGAGTCCCACGCCTTTCCCGTCTCGTGCAGCGCGACGATGTCGCATCCCGCGGGGACGCGCGCCAGCAGCCGCTTTCCCTCTTCATCGCGGACGCGGGGAGCGTCGCCGCGGCCGCGGTACGCCACCTCCTTGAGCTCGGCGGACTCGAACGTGAAATAGCGCCGCGTGCGCGTCTCGTACTCCGAGATCGCGTCGCCCACGGCGCCCTTCGCTCGCCCGATCACCCCGACGGCAACCTTCATCCCGGCCGGAACGGCTCAAGACGATCGGCCCAGTACTCCGGCTCGCGGTGTTGGTGAAACACTGCGTACACCACTGTCCCAGCCACTCCAATCGTGTAGATCACCGCGTAAGGAAAACGGGGGAACAGCTTTCTCCGCGTGCCGTGTCGGTGTGGAGTTCCCAGCAGGGGTCGCTCACGGATCATCGACAGGACCAGCGCGAAATCCTGGTCAAATCGGCTAGCAATGTCAGGATTCTGGTCGCGGTAGAAGCGCACCGCATCCAGAAATTCTTCCATCGCAACCTCCGTTACGTGCAACGGGCTGTTCACCGGAGCAGTTCAGCCGAGCGCTTGAATACCTCCTCAGGGGAGAATGTCCGCATCTCGCCTGCCTCGTAAGCCCGCATACGCTCGGCGATCTCGCGATCCCAAGCTTCCTCACGCACGGCATCCTCGTCCAGACTGGACAGGAGACGCGCGGCGAGGCGAGCCCGCTCAGAGATCGGAAGCTGCAGCACCGCCGATTCCAGAGCTTCGGCGTCCAAGCTTTCTGCCACTACACTCATGCGCTCCTCCCCTGTTAAGCGTACATGATCGTCACGATCTTCCGTCGTACCCCAGTGCCGGGCGGCGGATCGGAATAACGCCCGCACGGGTGTGTTCGACCTGTGGCGAACCTTCCGTGCTGATCACCCTGTCGCGCTGTCCCGTTCCGGAAACGGCTGACTGTCGTTCTCGCCGGCCAACCCGTGAATGTATGCAAGTATCTGCTCATGATTGAGATCGCAAATCTCGCAATCCAGCTGAGCGCGAATATCCCGCATCATCCTGACAGAGTCGATCTGAAAATCAGAAGCTTGCATCGGCCCTCCGCTTCTTCTCAACGGATTACCAAGGTGTCGCGCAGGCAGCGTTCGTTGTCGCGGTGCGGGTGGTCGATGTTGTAGTTCAGGCCGCGGCTTTCCCTGCGATGAAGCGCGCAGCGCACCACCAGAAGCGCGCTCTGCACCAGATTCCGCAGTTCGACGAGGTCGTGCGTGGGCCGGCACTCCGCCCACAGCGTGCCGACACGCACCTGGATGTCGCGCAGCTGCGACTCCGCTTCCGCCAGCCACGCGTCCGAGCGGACAATGCCCACGCGCTCCCACATCAGGTTGCGCACCGCCTCGCGATCTTCGGCCAGCGCAGCCTCATCCACCACACGCAGATTGGTCCGGGCGGGCACTTCCACGGGCTGCAGCGCGGGGGCGGAGCGCAGTTCCGGGCCCAGCCGCGCCGCCGCGCGATGCGCAAAGACGACCGCCTCCAGCAGCGAGTTGCTGGCCAGGCGGTTCGCGCCGTGCACGCCGGTGCAGGCCGTCTCCCCCGCCGCGTACAGGCCGGGAATGCTCGTCCGCCCATCCGTGTCCGTCAGCACGCCGCCGCACAGGTAGTGCGCGGCGGGCACGACGGGCAGCGGCTCGCGCAGCATGTCGATCCCCCGCTCCGCCGTCTCGCGCAGGATGTTGGGAAAGCGCTCGCGGATCTCGTGTTCCGGAATCGCCGAGCAGTCCAGCAGCACGAACGCGTCACCGCTGGCCTTCATTTCCCGGTCGATGGCACGCGCGACGACGTCCCGCGGCGCCAGCGAGGCGAGCGGGTGATAGTCCTGCATGAAGGGCGTGCCGTCGCGCCGCTTGAGGATGGCGCCCTCGCCGCGGACCGCCTCGCTGATCAGAAAGGTGCGCTCCCGGGCGGGATACAGGGCCGTGGGGTGGAACTGGATGAACTCCATGTTCGCCACCCGCGCGCCAGCCCGGTACGCCATCGCCACGCCGTCCCCGGTCGCGATGGACGGATTGGTGGTGTGCCGGTAGATCTGCCCCGCGCCGCCGGTGGCCAGCATCACCGCGCGCGCGGCGATCGGCACCAGCATGCCCGTCTCCGAATCCAGCGCCAGCACGCCGCAGCAGCGGTCGCCCACGGCGCCGGGCTCGCGCGCGGTGAGCAGGTCCACAGCCTGGTGGTTCTCGTAGACCGTCACATTTCCCGTCTCCGCCGCGGCGGCGAGCAGCGCGCGCTCGATCTCGCGACCGGTCAGGTCGTCCGCGCGGACGATGCGCCGGCGCGAGTGCCCGCCCTCCAGCCCCAGCGACAGGTCATCGCCCGCGGTGGTGAAGCGCACGCCCAAGTCGATCAGTTCGCGGACGCGCTCCGGGCCCTCGCGCACGAGGACGTCCACCGAATCCGGATGGCAGAGCCCGGCGCCGGCCACCAGCGTGTCTTCCATGTGCAGCGCGGGCGAATCGTCGTCCGCGAACACGGCCGCGATGCCGCCCTGCGCCCAGTTGGTGCTGCTTTCCGGGCGGCTCTTCTTGGTGATGATAGCCACGGTGCCGTAGCGCGCCGCCTTGATGGCGAACGACAGCCCCGCGATTCCCGTCCCCACTACGACCACGTCGGCCTGGATCAACTCGTCCGCTCCTCAAGCGCGCGCCGCAGCGCCACGTCCAGCAGGTCAGCCCCGGCTTCCGTCTCCACGCGCTGATGCAGCACGAAGGCCGGCGCACCCGCCGGCAGCAGGGCTCGCAGCTTTACCGCGTCCTTGTGCGTCATCACCATCCACCCGGCCCCCGAACGCTGGCGGATGGTGTGTGCCTCATCCGCCGTAAACTCGTGGTGGTCCGCGTACAGTGCCGCGTCCACCTGTGCCCCAGCCGCGCGCAGGTGCTCCACGAACGGCCCCGGCGTGGCGAGCGCGGCGACGGCGAGCACCTTCTTTCCCGCCAGCGCCGACATCTCCATCGCCGCCCCGCCGTGCAGCGGCCTCAGTTCCGAGGGCCGCAGCGCGATCCGCGCCACGGGCATTCGCGGCAGCAGCCCGCCGAGTTCTGCCTCAACCTCAGCTGCGCGGGCGGCGGACGCGCTCTTCCGGGTGATGACGAGCAGGTCCGCGCGCGCGAGCGCATTCACCCCTTCGCGCCACGGACCGCGCGGAAGCACGCGGGGATGCGCATCCCACGATTCCGCCGCGATCAGGACGATGTCCAGATCCCGGGCCAGCGCCCGGTGCTGGAACGCGTCGTCCAGCACCACCACGTCGCGGCCGGCCGCCTGGGCCTCGCGCGCGGCGTCCACCCGGCGCGCGCCGCGAAAGACGGGGATGCCGGGATTCAGCTCGCGATGGACCTGGATCTCGTCCTCGCCGTAGCCGCGCAGCGCGATGGCGGGCCGCCGTCCCCATTCCGCCAGCCGCCGTGCGATCCACGCGGAGACCGGCGTCTTTCCCGCCCCGCCGACCGCCACATTGCCGACGCTGATCACCGGAATGCCGACGCGCTCGCTGCGCATCCACCCGCGATCGAACGCGCCGTTTCGCAGCCGCACGCCGGCGCGGAATGCCGCTTCCGCCGGCGCGAGCACCACGTCCGCCGCGCGCCCCGTGGCGCCCGCCTCGCCCGCCCACCAGCGGTGGACCCACGCCTCCACGCTCACGTGGGGAAGGACCTGAGAACGTTCCGGCCGGCTTGGACGCGGCCGCGGGCTCCCCCCTCCCCCCGGCCCCCTCGCCCCGCAAGCGGGGGAGGGGGAGACCTCAGTGCGGAGGAGAGTGCGGCCGCGACTGCGAACTCCAGCGGTCTCTCCGCCGCACCAAACTCCGCCGCGACGCAAGGCACGGGTGTGTGCTCCCTCTCCCACATCTGTTCGTGGGAGAGGGTCGTCGCGCGGAGCGCGCGGGGTGAGGGCCCGCGCCGGAGCATGCGCCCGGAACAACCCTCCCCCAGTCTTTTTTGGGGGAGGGTGGGCCGGTGGTGCCGGCCCGGGTGGGGGCCGCCGGTGAGCTGGCCGGACCGCGCCGCCGCCGTCCCCACCATCACCACTTTTCCGCCACGCGCCGCATCAGCCCGCCCAGCCGGACCTCCACGTCGTCCATGATGGTCTGGATCTGCGCCTCGTCCGCCCTGCGCGGCACAAACACGGGCTCGCCGTACGCAATCTGCAGCCGCGCAAAGGGATGGGGAATCAGAAAGCGGTCCCATCCCCCGAAGTACGAGGCGCGGCTCGCGCCCGAGACCACGGGAATGATCGGCGCGCCCGTGCGCTGCGCGATGATCACCGGTCCCGGCTTCATCTTTTCCCGCGGGCCGCGCGGGCCATCCGGCGTAATCGCCAGCGAACGGCCCTGCTTTACGTGGCGGATCAACTCGCGCAGCGCGTCCAATCCGCCGCGGCTGCTGGATCCGCGCACAGCCGTATATCCCCAGCGGCGCACGGCACGGGTGATGTATTCCCCGTCGCGGTGCAGGCTTACGAGCGTAACCACGCCCTGGTGGCGGTGATGGTATGTGCACGGCAGCAGCCGCCCGTGCCAGAGCGTAAAGATGACGGGCTGCCCCGCGTCCCAGAACGGGCGGAAGTGCTCCTCCCCCTCCGTGCGGTACCGGCACGACGCCATCAATCCGTCCAGCGCCGCCCCGCCGAGCCCCGCGATCACCGACTCCTTGAGCGACAGCCGCGTCGTCATCTCCGACGGCAGCTCCGCGACGCGCGGCTCGCCTTCCGTCCCGCCCGGTTCGTCGCTCATCGGCCGCTCCGCTTCGCCGCGAGAAGGTCCGCCGCAAGCGCGGCCACCCGCGCGGACGCGCCCGGCCCGCCCAGCCGCTCGCGCACGTTCGCGAATCCGTCGATCATCCGCCTGCGCTCCGGCGATCCCTCGTCCAGCAGCGGCAGCACGGCGTCGGCGAGCGCGTCGGGCGTGGCGGCGTCCTGGATGAACTCCGGCGCCACTCGGTCCTCCGCGATCAGGTTGGCGAGCGCGATGTGCGGCACCTTCACCAGCCGGCGCGCCACGGCGTAGCTGGCGGCGTTCATCCGGTAGACCACGATGAGCGGCGTCAGCGCGAGGGCCGCCTCCAGCGTCGTCGTCCCGCTTTTGGCGACAGCGGCGGTCGCGTACTGCAGCAGCCCGTCCGCGCTCTCCACCAGCGGCCAGCGCGCGCCGGCGTACACCGCGCGGTCGATCCCGCCGGGCACGCCGATCACCACTTGGACGAGAGGATTCCGCGCGACCACGCGGTCCGCCGCGGCGCTGAACAGCTCCAGGTGCCGGCCGACCTCCTGCGCGCGGCTGCCGGGAAAGAGCGCCAGCACCGGCCGCGCGGGATCCAGCCCCCGCGAACGCGCCCACTCGTCTCGCGACAGCGGCGGATCGGCGCGGTCCAGCAGCGGATGCCCCACGAAGCGGGCGTTTACGCCACCTTTCCGCAGGAAATCCTCCTCGAACGGCAGAACGACCGCCACCTCGTCCGCGTCGCGCGCCAGGTCGCGCACCCGGCTCTTGTGCCAGGCCCACACCTGCGGCGCGATGTAGTACAGCACGGGAATCCCCGACGCTTTCGCATGCTTCGCGAGGCGCAGGTTGAAGCCGGGGTAGTCGATGGGGATGACCAGGTCCACGCGCTCGCGCTCCAGGGCGGCGAACACGCGCTTGCGCAGGTCCACAAAGAAGGGCAGATGGCGCAGCACCTCCACCAGCCCCATCACGGCGAGCTCGCGCAGGCCGGCCAGGAGCGACACGCCCTCCGCCTGCATCCGCGATCCGCCCAGGCCAATGAGCCGCGCGTCGGGAAAGCGCGTCCGCAGCGCCCGGGCGAGCGCCGCGCCGTGCAGGTCGCCGGACTCTTCGCCCGCGGAAATGAAGATGGTCGGCGGACGGCCGCCGCCGGAGGAAACCTCAGCCATCTATCGCAACGCCCGGGGGATGAACGTCCGCGGAGTGCGCGCGGTCACGCGCGCAGGTCGGCCGCGCCGGCGGCCGCGTGCTCCTCGATGCGCTCCATGATGCGCAGCGCCACCGCCAGCGCGTCCCGACCCGCCTCGCCGCTGACGACCAGCGGGCCCTCGCCGCGGACGGCGGACACCCACGCCTCCAGCTCCGCGCGCAGCGGCTCCTGCCCGTCGCCCTTCAGCTCGATCCGCTCCACCAGCCCCATCAGGGCGGCGACGCCGATCTCCCCGTCCGGCAGGCGCTGCCCGGGCTTCAGCCGCAGAAACTCGCCCGTCCCCGCGGCCAGGTCCAGCGACATGTAGCCGCTGTTCTGAAAGAACCGGACTTTCCGCATCCGCTCGAAGCTGACGCGGCTGGCGGTGATGTTGGCCACCGCGCCGTTGCTGAAGTTGAGCCGCGCGTTGGCGATGTCGGCGCTGGGCGTCAGCACCGGAACGCCGATCGCGTCCAGTCCATCCACCGGGCGGCGGACCAGGCCCAGGACGAGGTCGATGTCGTGGATCATCAGGTCCAGCACCACCGCCACATCCGTCCCGCGCGGGTTGAACGGAGCCAGCCGGTGGCTCTCCACGAAGCGCGGATCTTCCAGGTACGGCTCGCAGGCCCGCAGCGCGCCGTTGAAGCGCTCCACGTGCCCAGTGGCGACGACCAGCTTCTTTTCCGCCGCGGCGGAGACGATGCGGTTCGCCTCTTCCAGCGTGGAGGCGATCGGCTTCTCGATCAGCAGATGGACGCCCGCGGCGATGGCGGCCATCGCCACCTGCGCGTGCACCGTCGTGGGCACCGCGATCACCGCGGCGTCCACGTTTTCCAGCAGTTCATCGGCCGTGCGGAACGCGCGTACGCCGAGTTCGGACGCCACCTTCTCGCACCGCTCGGCGCTGTCGTCAAATACGCCGGCCATCTCCGCGCCCGCCACCTCGCGCAGAATGCGGGCATGGTGAAAGCCCAGGCTCCCCACGCCCAGCACGCCCACGCGCATCAGCGCGAAACTCCATGCGTGGAGCTCTCAAAAAAGCCCAGGAACTGCTCCACTTCCGGCAGCGACCGCAATTCCTCCCGCGCTCGGGCGAGCGCCTGCGTGGTGTTGTGCGTCGATCCGAAGAACAGGCGGTACGCGCGCTTCAGCTCGCGCCGCGTCTCCTCGTCAAAGCCGCGGCGCTGCAGGCCGACCGAGTTCAGCCCGTAGAGCTCCACCGGAATCCCCGCCGCCTTTACGAACGGCGGAATGTCCTTGGCAATGCGCGACTGCCCGCCCACGAACGCGTGCGCGCCGATGCGGACGAACTGCTGCACCGGCGTCATGCCGCCCACGATCACCCAGTCGCCAATGGTCACGTGGCCGGCCAGGTTCACCGCGTTGGCCAGGATCACGTGATCGCCCAGCACGCAGTCGTGCGCCACGTGCACGTAGCTCATCAGCATGCAGTCGCTGCCCACGGACGTGAGCCCGCTGGCCAGCGTGCCGCGGTTGAGCGTGGCGTACTCGCGAATTACCGTGCGCGCACCGACGACGAGGCGCGTGGGCTCGCCCTTGTACTTCAGGTCCTGCGGATCCGTCCCCAGCACC
Organism: Longimicrobium terrae; assembly: GCF_014202995.1. Classification (NCBI taxonomy): domain Bacteria; kingdom Pseudomonadati; phylum Gemmatimonadota; class Longimicrobiia; order Longimicrobiales; family Longimicrobiaceae; genus Longimicrobium; species Longimicrobium terrae. The sequence continues at coordinate 19,885 of NZ_JACHIA010000019.1, read as the reverse complement.
GCGCCCTGCGAGATGCGGCAGTCCTCGCCCACCTCGGTGTCGCGCTCGATCAGCACGTGGCTGGCGATCGTCGTCCGCGCGCCCACGACGACATTCGGACCGATGATGGAAAACGGCCCCACCGACACGTCCTCGCCCAGCTGCGCGGCGGGATCGATGATGGCGGTGGGATGGATCTTCGTCCCGTTCAGGATCGACATCGGCTCCACCTCAGCGGTCGACGACACGTGCCATCATCTCCGCCTCGGCGCACAGCTGGCCGTCCACGGTGCCCACTCCGCGCATCTTTACCGTTGCCCCGCGCACCTGCACCAGTTCCACCTCAAAGCGGATCTGGTCGCCCGGCGTCACCGGCCGACGCCAGCGGACGTTGTCCAGCCCCAGGAAGTAGATGACCTTGTCCTCCAGCCCCTCCACGTTCTCCAGCACCAGCAGCCCGCCCACCTGCGCCATCGCCTCGATGATCATCACCCCCGGCATCACCGGCCGCCCGGGGAAGTGGCCCTGAAAGAAGGGCTCGTTGATGGTGACGTTCTTGAGCCCGACGATGCGCTTGCGCTCCTCGAACTCCACCACCCGGTCCACCAGCAGGAACGGGTACCGGTGCGGCAGATACTGCATGATCTGCTCGATGTTGAGAATCGGCCGCGCCAGCGCCTTGCGTTCCGCGCGGGCGACCAGCTCCTTGGCGAGCGCGACGTTGCCCAGGTGCCCCGGCCGCTCGGCGACCACGTGCGCCCGCAGCCGCGCCCCGATCAGCGCCAGGTCGCCCACCACGTCCAGCGCCTTGTGCCGCACGAACTCATCCGCGAAGCGCAGCTCCGTCCCCTCCACCAGCCCCGTCTCGGACAGGACGACGGCGTTCTCCTGCGATCCGCCCATCGCCAGCCCGCGGCCGCGCATGGCGTCCACGTCGCGGGCGAAGCAGAACGTGCGCGCCGCCAGCACCTCGCTGGGAAAGCGGTCCGCGTCCACGCGAAAGCTGCCGAACTGCCGGCCGATCAGGGGATGGTCGAACTCGATCGTGGCCGAGATCCGCTGGTCCGGCGAGGGCGCCACCACGTACTCCGCGCCGCCCTTGGCGCTCAGCGAGAACGCCTCGTCCACCGTCAGAAAGCGGGCGGGCGCGTCCTGCTCCTCGCGCCCGCACTCCGCCAGCAGTTCATCAAACGGACGCGCGCTTCCGTCGGCGGCGGGCACTTCCTCGCCGCTGATCTCCACGTACGCGTTGTCGATCTGGCGGACCACCATGGCCGACAGGAGGTGCTCCACCGTGTGGACGCGCGCCTCCCCCAGGCCGATGGAAGTGCCCAGCTCCGTCCCCACCACGTGCGACACGTGGGCGGGCACCTCCGGCCGGCCCTCCAGGTCGGTGCGGCGGAAGACGATGCCCGTGTTGACGGGCGCGGGAACGAGGCGGAGCGTCACCTCGGCCCCGGTGTGAAGCCCCACCCCGCGCAGTTCCGAGGCGCGGGCGAGGGTGTTCTGGCGTGGCGTGGTCGTCTGCATTTCGCTCGATGGTCGGCTCAAGGGCCGTCAGTCTGCCCGGAAGCGGCCGGTGCGCCCTTCGCGCCCCGGCCCAGAACAATCGTTTCCAGCGCGCGCAGGCGCTGCACCAGCTTGGGAAGGGCGAACACCGCCGCCTGCACGCGCAGCGCCTCGCGGTGCGGCCGGGCCGGGTATCCGCTGACCGTTGCGCCGGCTTCCACGTTCCCCAGCACCCCGGCCTGCCCGCCCACCCGGGCGCCGGCGCCGATCTCGATGTGGCCCTGCACGCCGGCCTGGCCGCCCAGCACCGCGCCGTCGCCCACCCGCGTGCTCCCGCTGATTCCCACCTGGGAGACGATGATGACATTGCGGCCGATGCGGCAGTTGTGCCCGATCATGACCAGGTTGTCGATCTTGGTCCCCCGCCCCACCACCGTGTCGCCGATGGAGCCGCGGTCGATGGTGGTGTTGGCCCCCACCTCCACGTCCGCCTCCAGAATGCAGCGTCCCACCTGCGGCATCTTGCGCAGCCCGGCAGCGTCCGGGACGTAGCCGAAGCCGTCCGCGCCCAGCCGGGCCCCGCTGTGCACGATGCAGCGCTCGCCCAGCCGCACCCCGTCGTACAGCGTCACGTGGGGATGCAGCACCACGTCGTCGCCGATCTCGCACCCGCGCCCGACGACCGTCTGCGCGCCGATCCGCGCCCGCTCCCCCACCCGTGTCCCCTCGCCCACCACCGCGTACGGACCGACCGTAGCCGTGGATGCCACCACGACCCCGTCGCCCAGGACGGCCGTCGCGTGCACGCCGGGGGCGGCGGGCGTTTCGGGATAGAACAGCGGCAGCAGGCGTGCGAGGGCGCGGCGCGGGTCGTCCACCCGCACCGCGCTCATCCCGGCGGGAAGCTGCACCCGGGCGTCGCGCGCGACGAGCACGGCGCCGGCCCGGGACGCGTGAATGTACGGGTGGTATCTCGCTTCGGCAACGAACGACAGGTGTCCGGGCCCGGCTTCTTCCAGCGGGGCCACCCCGTGCAGCGTGAGCGTGCCGTCGCCCTCCAGGTCGCCCTCCGCGATGCGTGCCACCTCCGCCGCCGTCAACTCCGCCATGTGCTTCTGATGAGATGGTTCAGCGTGGTCTCTGATGGGGATGGACCACGACGGGAACAGCTGATGATTGGGGCGTGCCCCTCCGCTGCGCTCCGGGTCGGGCTTCGCGCGCCGTAAGGCACGATACGACTGTGCCTAACGGCGCCGAGCCCCCTCCGTTCCGGGGCAACGATACAGCAGTTGCCCCTGCACTCCGCGGTCTCGGCCCTGCGGGCGCGAATCCCTCACGCGAAAAGAAGTGCGTGAGTGCTGGGTGCGTTAGTGCTGGCCCGGAGGGGCGCCGGCTCCCCGGCAACCAGGCCGGAGCCGCCACGGCTTTTCACCTTCGCACTTTCGCACTCTCGTACTTCCGCACTCCCGTACTGTCGTTCGCACTAACGCACTCACGCACCCCGCACTCACGCACTTCCCTTCCCCTAACGACGATGCCCGTGACATCCTCTGTCACGGGCATCGAAGCTAGCGGCGCGCGGGGCGCCCCGCAAATTCCAGCCGGGCGAAGGCTTACGGGCGGCGCGGGCCGGCCGGGGCCGGAGCGGCCGCGCCGGCGGGGGCCGGCGTGCCGCCCAGGCGGCGCACCACCTGGTCCGTCACGTCCAGCGCCGGGTCCACCGCCACGATCACGCCCTCCGGGGGATCCATGATGAAGCTGAAGCCGCCCGCCGCGCGCACTTCCTCCAGCACGCCGCGAATGCGCTCCATCACCGGACGCACCAGCTCCTGCTCGCGGCTCTGCACCTGCTGCTGAATCTGCTGCGCGCGCTGCTGGTACGCCGCAAACTGCTGCTGCAGCGCCTGCTGGCGCTGCTGGCGCACCGCGTCGGTCAGCCCGGCCTCGCCGCGGAGCGCCTGGTCGGCGCGGCCCAGACGGGCCTCCAGCGAGTCGATCTCCGCGCGCTGCGTGGCAAACTCGCGCTCCAGCGTGGTGCGCACGCCGGCGAACGCCGGCGTTTCGGCCAGCACGCGCTGCGAGTTGATGTATCCCATCTTGAGCTGCGCCTGGGCAGGAGCCGCGGTGGCGGCCAGGGCCAGGGCGCCCGCAAAGGCGAACGACAGAATGCGCTTCATTTCAGGTAGTCTCCTGAATCTCGGGGGTTAAAAGGAATTGCCCAGCTTGAAGTGGATCTCCCAGCCCGGCTCGGGGCGGTCGAATCCGTACGCCGCGTCGATGCCGATGGCGCCCAGGAACGGGGTCACCAGCGTGGCGCCCACGCCCGCGCCGCGGTACAGCCGCGACGTGGGGTTGAACTCGCCCACCGAGCCGTACACGTTGCCCGCGTCGCCAAAGGCCGATACCGACAGCGCGTCCGTCAGGCGCAGCGCGTACTCACCCGTCACGGTGAAGAAGGCGTCGCCCAGGCAGCCCAGCTCCAGGCTGCGGTTGCAGGCCAGGCTGTAGCCGCGCGGACCGATGGTGCTTTCCTGGTAGCCGCGCAGCGGCTGGCCGAACTGCACGCCGCCCACGTAGAAGCGCTCAAACGGAAGCGGTCCCGCGTCGCCGAAGATGGCGCCCGCGCGTCCCTGCAGCCCCAGCGCCATGGTCGGCGAGCGGGGCGAGCTGCCCAGCTTGCCCACCGGCACCCACCACTCGGCCTGCGTAAACAGCTTCTGGAAGTTGGCGCTGCCGCCCAGCGGGCCGCCCGTCTGCTCCAGCTGCACCGACTGCCGCGTTCCCGATGTGGGAAAGAGCGGGTGGTTCTTGGTATCGCGCGCCACCGAGGCCGAAAGCGTGCTGGCCGTGGCGTCGGGAAGGCAGAACAGGCTGCTGGAGCCCGAGCACGCTTCCTCGTCGTCCGTCTCGTACGCCGTGCGCGACAGCGAGTAGCCCAGGAACGCCCGGGTGCGCTGCGATCCCGGAACCGGGAAGCCGAACTGCAGCGAGGCGCCCGTGCGGGTGCGGCGCCCGTTGCCGAAGCGCGCGTACCGGTCGCCGGAGCGGAATACCGACACACTGCCGGAGTTGCGCCCGCCGTTGATGGCCGGGTCGGTGTAGCTCAGCTCCAGCGTGCTGCGGCCGTAGCCGATCTCCGCGCGCACGTTGGCCTGCTTGCCCTGGCCGAACAGGTTGGGCTCCTGAAAGCCCAGGAAGCCGGCGAAGCGCCCGCTGTTGCCGCTGTACGGCGAGCCGCCGAACACCGTGCCGAAGTTCACGCTCCCCGTCTGCTTTTCCTTGACGTGGAAGGTGATGTCCACCGTCCCCGTCTCCGGGTTGGGAACGATGTCGGGCACCGGCATGGGCGTTTCAAAGAAGCCCAGGCCCGAGATCGCCTGGTAGCTCTGCATCACCCGCGCTTCGCTGTACACGTCGCCCGGCACCACCCACAGACGGTCGCGGATCACCGACTCGTGCGTGTTGGTGTTGCCCGCGAACGCCACCCGGCGGATGTAGAACGGCTGCTGCTCGGAAACGGCCAGCGACACGTTCACCCGCGGAGGCTGCCCCGCCGCGCCCGGAATGCGCTGCACGTTGGGAATCACCTGCGCGTACAGGTAGCCCTCGTTGCGGTACTGCTGCTCGATGGCGCCCGCGGCCGCGTTGAGCGCGCCCTGGTCGAACACCTCGCCCGCCTCGCGCTCGCGCTGGCTGCCAAAGGGCAGGCCCAGCACCGAGCGGCGCTGCGTGGTGAACTGCTCGGCCAGGATCTCGCTGGGAAAGCGCGAGTTGCCTTCCACGTTGAAGTCGCCCAGCCGGTACTGCGGGCCCTCGGCCACCTCGATGGTCAGCCGCGCCTTGCCCGTGGCGGGGTCCACCACCAGGGTGTCGCGCACCACGGCGAAGTCGATGTACCCGTGCGATCCGTAGAAGTCCGGCAGGTTGGTGCGCAGGTCCTCGTCAAAGGTCGTGCGGTCGAACTTGCCGGTGCGGAACCACAGGAAGCCTTCTTCCCGCGTGCTCAGCGCGCCCTTCAGCACGTCGTCGCCAAAGGCCTGGTTGCCCACGAAGTCGATGTCCGAGATCGCCAGGCGGTTGCCCTCGCGCACCGTAAAGGTGAGCCGCACGCCGCCCGTGGCCACCGGCTGCGTCGCCGTGTCCACTGCCAGCACCTGCACGCCCTTCTTGGCCAGCATGTCGCGGATCAGCTTGCTGGCGGCCGCCACGCGCTGCGGCTCCAGCGGGGTGTTCTCGCGCAGGCCGGCCGAGTCGCGCACGGTGCTGCCCGAGATGCTGCGCAGCCCTTCGAAGCGCACCTCGGCCAGAATCGGCCGCTCGCGCAGGTCCACCACCAGCGGGCCGTGGCCCGCCTCGGCGTTGCGCACCGAAATCTGCACCGACTCGTAGTTGCCCGACGCCATCAGGCGGCGGATGGCGTCCTGCACCACCGGCGCGGTCACCGTGGCGCCGGGGCGAAGCCCCAGCGACGAGCGGACGGCCGCGTCGGAAATCCGCGCCGACCCGCGCACCACCACGGTGTCCACCACGAACCCAGGAGGGGGCGCGGTCGGGGTACCGGTGGTCTGTGCGCGGGCGAGGCGGGGGGTCAGTACCCCGGAGGCGAAAAGGAGGAGGGCCGCCGCGGCGGCCCGTCCCCGAATGGAGTGAAACACCTGGATTCTATTACACGGTCTGGGTTTTCGACGGAACCCGGAAGGCCAGTTTCTGGCGATCCTCGGCGACCGACACCTCGATCTCGTCGCCCGGGCTGTACTCCGACCCGAGGATCTTCTCCGAGAGCGGATCCTCAAGATACCGCTGAATGGCCCGCCGCAGGGGGCGCGCGCCGAACTTCTCGTCGTAGCCGTGCTCGACCATGAAGTCGATGGCTTCGTCGGTCAGCTTCAGCGAAAGCTCCTCTTCCTTGAGCCGGTTCTCCACGTCCCGCAGCAGGTTGTGGATGATGGAACCGATCTGCTCGCGGGTCAGCGGGTGGAACACGATCACGTCGTCCAGCCGGTTGATGAACTCCGGGTTGAACGAGCGGTCGATCTCCTCCTTGACCTTTTCCTCCATGCGGTCGTATTGCGTCTGCGCGCTGGGGGCGTGGAATCCCAGCCCCGGACCCTTGCCGATGTCGCGGGCGCCCAGGTTGGAGGTCATGATCACCACCGTGTTCTTGAAGTCGATCACCCGGCCGTAGTTGTCGGTCAGGTGGCCTTCGTCAAGCACCTGCAGCAGCAGGTTGAACACGTCCGGGTGCGCCTTTTCGATCTCGTCCAGCAGCACCACCGAGTACGGCTTGCGCCGCACGGCCTTGGTGAGCGTGCCGCTGTCCTCGTACCCCACGTATCCCGGAGGCGCGCCGATCAGCCGCGACACCGAGAACTTCTCCATGTACTCCGACATGTCCACGCGGATCAGCGCGTTGCGGTCGGCGAACAGGAACTCCGCCAGCCCGCGCGCCAGCTCCGTCTTGCCCACGCCCGTGGGCCCGGCAAAGATGAACGAGCCGATGGGACGGTTGGGGTCCTTGAGGCCGGCCCGGCTGCGCCGGATGGCCCGCGAGATGATCTCCACCGCGCGGTCCTGCCCCACGATGCGCTGGTGCAGCTCCCCTTCCATGTTCACCAGGCGGGCCGTTTCGGCCTGCTTCAGGCGCGTGACCGGAATGCCGGTCCAGCGGCTGACGATGAACGCCACGTCCTCTTCGCTGAGCGCGGGACGGTTGGTCTTGCGCTCTTCTTCCCAACTCTTTTCGCGGTCCTGAATGCGCTTCTGCAGGTCGCGCTCAAAGTCGCGCAGCTCGGCGGCACGCTCGAAGTCCTGGTCGCGGATGGCGCCGTCCTTCTTGCCGGCCACTTCCTCCAGCTGCTTCTTGAGCTCTTCCACGTCCGGCGGCGGCACCTGCGTCTGCAGGCGCGCCCGGGCACCGGCCTCGTCAATGACGTCGATGGCCTTGTCCGGCAGGAACCGGTCGGTGATGTAGCGCTCCGACAGCTTCACCGCCGCCTCGATCACCTCGTCGGTGATGCGGATGCGGTGGTGGTCCTCGTAGTGGCCGCGCAGCCCGGTGACGATCTGAATGGCCTCGTCGATGGACGGCGGATCCACGTTCACCGTCTGGAAGCGGCGCTCCAGGGCGCCGTCCTTTTCAATGTACTTGCGGTACTCGTTCAGCGTCGATGCGCCCACGCACTGCAGCTCGCCGCGGGCCAGCGCCGGCTTGAGCATGTTGCTGGCGTCGATGGCGCCTTCCGCGGCGCCCGCGCCCACCAGCGTGTGCAGCTCGTCGATGAACAGGATGATGCTCTTGTTCTGGCTGATCTCGTTCATCACCGCCTTGAGCCGCTCCTCGAACTGGCCGCGGTACTTGGTGCCGGCGATGACGGCGGCCATGTCCAGCGAGAGCACGCGGTAGTCGCGCAGGCTGTCGGGGCACTTGCCTTCGGCAATCAGCTGCGCCAGACCCTCGACGATGGCCGTCTTGCCCACCCCGGGCTCGCCGATGAGCACGGGGTTGTTCTTCTTGCGGCGCGACAGGATCTCCATCACCCGCTCGATCTCTTCCGCCCGCCCGATGGTGGGGTCCAGGTCGCCCTGGCGCGCCAGCTCGGTCAGGTCGCGGCAGAAGTGGTCCAGCGCGGGGGTCTTGCTCTTCTTTTCGCCCTTGGGCGTGGTGCCGGCTCCGGCGGCGGCCGCGGGGGCGCCGGCCGTGGGGGCGGCGTTGGGCTCGCTTCCCAGCAGCTTCAGGGTTTCGCGGCGCGCGTCTTCCAGGCTCACCCCGAGCTGCGTCAGCACCTCGGCGGCGATCCCCTTTTCTTCGCGCAGCAGCCCCAGCAGCAGGTGCTCGGTGCCCACGTAGGAGTGATTGAGCTCGCGCGCCTCGGCCATGGCGAACTCCAGGACCTTCTTGGCGCGCGACGTATAGGGAAGCTCGCCCAGCGCGATGGTGGCCTTGCCGCGCCGAACCGACTCTTCGACCTTTTCCTGCACCTGCTCCAGGTCGACGTTCAGGTTGTTCAGCACGGCCGCGGCGACGCCCTCGCCCTCGCGGATGAGTCCCAGAAGGATGTGCTCGGTCCCGACGTAGTCGTGCTGCAGGCGGATGGCCTCCTCGCGGGCCATGGCCAGGACCTTCCGCACGCGGTCGGTAAAGTTGTAATTCATTGTCAGCAGGACCTTGGTTCGGGCGGGACCACGTTCATTCTGCACTCGGCCGGAGGGCCGGGTTACGCATTCGCCGCGCCAGATTCCTCAGCGGCCAGGACCCCCCGAACGAACGCCGCGCGGCGTACGTCCAGGTCTCCCTCGGGGAGCCGCCCGCGGGCCGCGCGCTCCAGATGCGCGGACTGGGCGAAGATCATGATCCGGTTGAGGGTCTGTACACGAACGTTCTCGATTAGTTTCAGCCCCACCCCCAGCCGCACGCCGCTCAGCAGGTTCATCACCTCTTCGAACGAAGTGGACCGCGCGTGCCGCAGCAACCCGTACGCGCGCCACACCTTGTCCTCAATCACCGTCGGTGCGTCGCGCAGCAGGACGGAGCGGGCCTGCGTCTCGTACTGCACCACCTGCTGCACGATGCGCTGCAGGTGGTCGATCAGGTCCTCTTCCGTCTTGCCCAGCGTGGTCTGGTTGCTGATCTGAAAGAAGTTGCCCACCACGTCGCTTCCCTCGCCGTACAGGCCGCGGAAGGTGAGCCCCACCTGGCTGATCCCCTGCAGCACCTTGGCGATTTCCTGCGTCAGCACCAGCCCCGGCAGGTGCATCAGCACACTGGCGCGCAGCCCCGTGCCGACGTTGGTGGGACAGCTGGTCAGGTAGCCGAACTCGGGATGAAAGGCGTAGGGTACGCGCTGCCCCATCTCGTCGTCCAGCCGCTCCACGTCGCGCCACGCGTCGCGCAGGCGGAATCCGCCCACGATGTTCTGCAGGCGCAGGTGGTCTTCCTCGTTCACCATCACGCTCAGCCCCTCGCCGGGGGCCAGGACCAGCGCGGTGTGCGTGGGCGCCACGTGCCCCTCGCCGCCGATCAGCTCGCGGCTGACCAGGTGGCGTTCAAGGAGCAGCTGCCGCTCGGTGTCGTCCAGCGTGCTGACGGTGACGTTGCGGCCGCTCTGCAGCGAAGGCGCCGCGTCGGCCGCGGCCAGCGTCAGGCGCAGCACCTCGCCGCGGTCGTCCGCGTCCGCCCGCGTGCCGAAGCGGAAGTTGCGGAGGTTGCGCGCCAGGCGGATGCGCGTGCTGAGCACGATGTCGCTGTTGGGGCCGTCCGCGCGCAGCCAGGCCAGCCCGGCGTCCGGGTCGCCGTCCAGAAAGCGTTCCTTCACCCCTGCACCTCCTGTCCGGCTTCCAGGCGGCGGATCTGGTCGCGCAGCGCGGCCGCCCGCTCGAAGTCTTCGCTGTCCACCGCGCGTCCCAGCCCGCGGCGCAGGCTCACCAGCCGCGCGGTGCGGTCCGTTTCCGTAGGGTCCTTGGGCAGATACACCTTGCCACTGTGCTGCGTGCCGCCGTGCAGCTTGCGCAGCAGGCCGCGCAGCGACGTGTCGAACACGGAATAGCAGCGGGCGCACCCCAGCCGGCCGGTCTTCTTGAAGTCCGCCAGAGTCAGGCCGCACGAGGGACAGGTGCCCGCCGTGGTGGCCGTTTCCGAGGCGATGGCCTTGCCCATCTGGGCGATGAAGTCCGCCAGCGGCGCGCTGGGCCCCGCGCCGCCGGACGACAGGCCCATGGTTTCCGCGCACACCTCGCACAGGTGGCGCGTGGTCATTTCGTTGTTCTGAATCTGGGTGAGGTGGATGGCCGCCTCGTTCTTGCCGCAGTTTTCACACAGCATCCCGCAGTCCTCCCGGTTCCCCCGCCCCGCCCTCCAGGGCGGCGCGGGCGTCCACCAGCTGTCCCCCGTGCAGCCGCATCACGCGGTCCGCGCGCGCGGCCAGGGAAAGGTCGTGCGTCACCAGCACCATGGCCGCCCGCTCTTCGCGGCAGACCCGGAACAGGTGTTCGTGCAGGCGCTCGCTCGTGTCGGGGTCCAGGTTGCCCGAGGGCTCGTCCGCCAGCAGGGCGAGAGGACGATTCGCCAGCGCCCGCGCCACCGCCACGCGCTGCTGCTCGCCGCCGGACAGCTGCGCGGGCTTGTGCTCCACCCGCCCGGCGAGCCCGACGAGTTCCAGCAGTTCCCGCGCGCGGTCCCGCGCGGCGCGCTCGGCCACGCCGGTAATCAGCTGCGGCATCATCACGTTCTCCAGCGCGGAAAACTCGCGCAGCAGGTGATGAAACTGGAACACGAATCCCACGCGTCGTCCGCGCAGACGCGCCAGCGCCTCGTCCCTCAGCCCCGCGATGCGCTCTCCGCCGATGGAGACGTCGCCGGCGTCCGGCCGGTCCAGCGCGCCGATCACCTGCAGCAGCGTGCTCTTGCCGCTGCCGGACGCGCCGATGACGGATACCATCTCCCCCGCGTGCACCTCCAGGTCCACCCCGTCCAGCACGCGGATGGGGGTGCCGTCGCCGCCCACGTAGGTCTTGCTCACCCCGTGCGCGGCCAGCGCCGGCGCCGTGCTCCGGTCGATGCTACTCATGACGGATCGCCTCCACCGGGTCCAGCCGCGCGGCCTGCCATGCCGGATACACCGTGGCGAGAAAGGAGATCACCACCGTCGACAACAGGATCCCCGCCAGGTCCAGCGGATCCACCTTCACCGGCAGGTAGCTTACGAAGTACACCTCGCCGGGAATGCGGATCAGCCGGAAGTGGTCCGTGACCCACGACACCAGCACGCCGCCCGCCCCGCCGATCACCGCGCCCACCATGCCGATCACCAGCCCCTGCATCATGAACAGGTGCAGGATGCGGCGCGACGTCATCCCCATCGATTTCAGGATGCCGATTTCCCGCGTCTTGTCCGTCACCACCATCACCAGGGTGGAAACGATGTTGAAGGCGGCGACGATGACGATCAGCAGCAGGATGAGGCCCAGGGCCAGCTTTTCCAGCTTGAGCGCGTTGAACAGCGACGCGTTCATGTCCATCCAGTTGTCCGTCCGATAGGGCAGCCCCAGCGCGCGCTCGATGCGCGTTCCCGCCGGCGCCGCGGCGTACGGGTCCTTGAGGCGCACCTCCAGCCCGCTCACCGCCTCGCCCAGCCCGGACAGCTCCTGCGCCGCCTCGCGCGACGTGTACGAGAACTTGCTGTCGTACTCGAACATCCCGGTGCGGAATCCGCCCACGAACTCGAAGTACTCCATCTTGGGCGAGGGGCCCATGGGCGTCATGCGGATGTTGGTGAACGAGACGACCGTCACCGTGTCCCCGGGAATCAGCCCCAGCCGGCTGGCCAGCCCCTGCCCCGCCGCCAGCGCGGGAAGCCCGGACCGCGTGGGTCCCAGGCTGATGCCGGCCTTGCGCAGGATGGACGGGATGTCCGTCGACAGCGACGACGGCCCCTGCGTCTCGATCCCGCGCATCACCGCGCCCTCACTGTAGCCGCCACGGTTGCGCAGCCCCACCTCGGTCTGGATGAACGGCCCCGCGGCCTGCACGTCCTTCATCTTGCGCACGGAATCCAGCGGCGTGCGCCAGTCCGGCATCCGCATTCCCTCGCCGTAGGTGAGGACGAAGATGTGCGGATTGACGCCCAGGATGCCGCGGCGCAACTCGTTCTGCAGCCCGTTCATCACCGCGGTGACGATGATGAGCGCCATGACACCCACCGACACGCCGCCGATGGCGATGAGGGTGATGAGCGACAGAAACTTCGTCCCGCGCCGCGAGGAGAGGTAGCGGCGTGAGATGCGCCACTCCAGCCTCATCGGGCACCCGCCAGGAACGAGGGAATAGGGAATAGGGAATAGGGAATAGGACAGACGATCACGCATGCGATCGTCTGTCCGCCCTGGTTCCCCGTCGCCACTGCCCTCATTCGGGCCTCATGGTGGGGAACAGAATGACGTCGCGGATGGAGGGCGACCCGCTCAGGATCATCACCAGGCGGTCGATGCCCATGCCAAAGCCGCCGGTGGGCGGCATGCCGAACTCCATGGCGCGCAGAAAGTCCTCGTCCAGCGGCTGCGTCTCTTCATCCCCCGCCGCGGCCAGGCGCGTCTGCGACTCGAAGCGCTCGCGCTGGTCGATGGGATCGTTCAGCTCGCTGTACGCGTTGCACAGCTCCTTGCCGGCCACCATCAACTCGAAGCGCTCCGTGAGCGACGGGTCACCGCGCTTGGGCTTGGCGAGGGGTGACATCTCCCGCGGGTAGTCCGTGATGAACGTCGGCTGGATCAGCTTGGGCTCCACGAGGGCGCCGAACAGCTCGTCGATCAGCTTGCCGCGCCCCATCGACCTGGCGTCCTCCGCGGACACGCCCACGCGCCGCACGGCTTCCCGCAGGTCGTCCTCGCTCCCCGTCTCCACCTCCACCCCGCCGATCTCCCGCAGCGCCTCATACATCGTAAAGCGCGCGAACGGCTGGTCGAAGCGGATCTCGTGGCCGCCGAAGCGCACCGGCGCGCCGCCCAGCGCCTCGTGCGCGACGTAGGCCAGAAGCTCCTCGGTGAAGCGCATCACGTCCTCGTAGTCCATGTAGGCGGCGTAGAACTCCACCATGGTGAACTCGGGGTTGTGAAAGCGGCTGAGCCCTTCGTTGCGGAAGTTCTTGGCGATCTCGTAGACGCGCTCCATCCCGCCCACGATCAGGCGCTTGAGGTACAGCTCATCCGCGATGCGCAGGTAGAGCTGCATGTCGAGCGCGTTGTGGTGCGTGGTGAAGGGACGCGCGAGCGCCCCGCCGTACAGCGGCTGCAGCACCGGCGTCTCCACCTCCACGAAGCCGCGGTCGTCCAGAAAGCGGCGCACGGCGCTGACCGTCTTGGCCCGCAGGACAAAGGTGTCGCGCACTTCCGGGTTTACGGCCAGGTCGGCGTAGCGCTGCCGGTAGCGCGCCTCCACGTCGGTGAAGCCGCTGTAGACGCGGCGCTCGCCCGTTTCCGCGTCCACCTCTTCCTTGCCCAGCGGAAGGGGCCGCAGCGCCTTGCTGAGCAGGTGGAACGACGTGACCCAAACGGAAATTTCGCCAGTTCGGGTTCGGAAGAGCGTTCCTTCCGCCCCAAGCCAATCCCCAAGATCAAGTAGATCGAGCAGATCGTAGTCCGCAGTCAAATCATTGACGCGAAAATACAACTGCAGTTTGCCCGTGCGGTCAGCTAAGTGTGCGAAGGTGCTCTTCCCCATCACGCGCTTACTAACGAGTCGCCCCGCTACTCTGACCCAAATATTGTCTTCACCCTCTTCCGACGTAGCGTCGCCATTACGTTCCTCTCGTTCGACGAACATCCGAATGGCCTCAGCCACAGGATGTAAGTGGTCATACGAGTAGGCGTATGGCTCTACGCCCCGCGCCCGCAGGCGCGCCAGCTTGGCCACGCGGTCCGCCACGACGCGCTCATCCGTGAGCGCGTCGGACACCGTCAGCGACTCGTCACTCATCCGTGTGCACGGCCCCGTACTGCCGCAGGTAGGCGTGGATGAACGGCTCCAGATCCCCGTCCATCACCTTCTGGACGTCGGGCACCTTGAGCTCGGTGCGGTGGTCGTTGACCATGGTGTACGGCTGAAAGACGTACGAGCGGATCTGGCTGCCGAAGGCGATGTCGGTCTTGGTGTTCTCCAGCTTCGCCTTTTCCGCCTCCTGCTCCTCCAGCGCGCGCTGGTAGAGCGCGGCCTTGAGCATCTTCATGGCCGTCGCGCGGTTCTTGTGCTGCGAGCGCTCCTGCTGGCAGGCCACCACGATGCCGGACGGGAGGTGGCGCAGGCGCACCGCGGACGACGTCTTGTTGACGTGCTGGCCGCCGGCGCCGGACGCGCGGTACACGTCCATCTCGATGTCTTCTTCGCGCACTTCGATGGTGATCGTGTCATCCACCGAGGGATACACGAACACGGAGGCGAACGACGTGTGGCGCCGCGCAGCGCTGTCGAACGGCGAGATGCGGACGAGGCGGTGCACGCCGCGCTCGGCCTTGAGAAAGCCGTACGCGTACTGCCCGCGGATTTCCAGCGTGGCGTCCTTGATGCCGGCTTCTTCGCCCTCCTGAAGGTCGAGGAGTTCCACGTCGAAGCCGTGGCGCTCGCCGAACCGGGTGTACATGCGCAGAAGCATCTGCGCCCAGTCCTGGCTTTCGGTGCCGCCGGCGCCGGGATGGATGGTCACCAGCGCGTCGCGGTGGTCATCCGGGCCCTGCAGCATGTTCTTGAGTTCCAGCTGCTCCAGCGCGGGGCCCAGCGCCTCCACTTCGGCCTGCACCTCGGCGGCCATGCCCTCGTCGTTCTCCACCTCAAGCAGGTCGAGCATGTCGCCCAGGTCGGTCACCTTCCCCGACATGGTCTCCCACGGCTCCACCCAGCCCTTGACGCGGTTGGTTTCGGCAATGACGTCGCGGGCCTTTTCGCCGTCGTTCCAGAACGACGGGTCGGCCATGCGGGACTCCAGCTGCCTCAGCTTCTCCTGCTTGGCAGCCAGGTCAAAGAAACCTCCCCAGCTCATCGAGCCGGTTGCGGTACGTTTCAAGGTCGGTGCGAAGATTGTTGCTCATCGTCAGTCGGTTTGTGGCAACGACAAGGGCCGCCCGGGAGAGCGGCCCCATTCATTGTACGCCCCGGGGAATGTATCCGTTCCGGGAAGTGCTGGAAAGTACGGGGGGGTACGGCACTCCGGAAGCCCCGGCGGGATGGCAGCGCCCCGAGCCGTGGAGTAGGGCATCGGACCCCTGGAACCGCAGACGTGCGCCGACTCGCATAAATCCGCCGAGGCGAAGCTCAGTCGTCGAGCGTCACCCGTCCGACAGAGGTGCCCGCAGGCAGACCGCGCAGCTTGGCGAGAAGCTGGGCAGAGATGCTCCAGTACACCTCGAGATCGATGATTTCAAGGTTCGCAATGTCATCTGCTCCCCCCAGATACAGGGGCTTTCTGTACCCCACGCACTCGCCGTACGCCGGAACCGCGCCTCCCGCCGCCAGCCACCGCTTGAAGAATTCATGGGCGGCGACGGCGTCCGGCTCCTGCACGAGCAGCCCGTCGTGAAAGGTGTCCATGGTCGCCGGCAACTCGAGAACCTCGCCCGTGCCGGGTTCAAGCAAAAGGATCTGAGGCCTGCCGCCAACGACGCGGGCCAAGTCCGTCGCGAACTGGTTTCCGAGCCAGTCAATCCCGAAGCAGTCGATGCGCCCGCCGAAGTCCGGAAACGCCTCCACGGCCAACGCGGTGTACCGATCGCGATCAGCGCTCGCATGCTGCCGGTAGGCCCCGCCCAAAAACGTCTGGTACGGCCCGCCCCCACCCTCAAGGCCAGCCGTCCCGGCCTCTGGACGGATCTTTCGTTTCAGGAAACTGAACATGAATCTCCTATGGCGCGAGCGGATCCTGCCGGGAGGGAAGCGGTTTGCGGGTGAGGAGCCATGAACGTGGCGCATGTCGGAGCGGGCAGGCGCATGGCGGGGCGGGCAGATCGCGGGAACCCGGTAGGGCGACGGACAAACGCCCGGACAGTCCGGGAGGCGCGTTCACCAGGACTGTCCGGACCGGGTCCTCACCCGAACGGCGAGAAGCGCTGTCGTTGGATGATCTGTCGCTGCACGAGGATCTTCGTCCCGTGGCCGCGAGGGGCCCGCGGTCACGCGCGTACAGCGCCCCTGCCAAGCGCCGCGGAGATCCTGCTAGAAGATTACCTGCCCCTTGGCGAGGATCTCGTTGAGCGAATCGCGGAAGTGCGGCGTGCTGCGCGCCGTCTCCGTGCCCACCTGCCCCACGTACTCCTCCCAGCTCTTCTTGATCTCCTCCATGAACTCGCGCTTGAGCGAGCCGTCCGCGAGCGCCTTGTCGCGCCGCTCGGGATAGTACATGACGATGTCGGAGATCAGCGCGCGGGCCAGGCGCCGGGCCTTGGCGCCGGGATCGGACGAGCCGAACCCGAATCCGCCGGAGCGCGCAGGAGCCGCGGCCGCGGGAGCCGGCGCGGCGGCAGATGCGGGTGCAGCGGCGGGCGCGGAAGCCGGCGCGGGACGCGGTGTCGGCGCCGGAGAAGCCACGGCGGGAGCAGCCGGAGCGGGCGTGGAAGCCGGCGGGGAGGGAGCCGGTGCCGGGGCGGCCGCGGGAAGCGCTGCGGGCGCCTCGGCGGCGACCGGCGTGGTGACGATGGGCGCGTGCGTGGTGACCGTCGGCGCGTCCGCGGGCGGGGGCGCGGCAGGCGCGGGGGCCGGCTCAGGAGCCGTCGCGGCGCTCGCGGCCGGGGCCTCGGTGGACGCCAGCACCGGCGCGGGCGCGGGCGACCCCGCCACCTCGAACACGCCGCGGCAGATGGAGCAGCGGACGCGAACGCCGCCGGCCGGAACCTTGGCGGGATCCACGCGGAAAACGGTGCTGCAGTGCGTGCACTGGGCGTTCATGGCCTTGTTCGCGGAATGTTCAGAGTCCCTCAACCCAGCGGCGGCGGCGCGTCGTTGTGCCGCCGGTCCACGACGTAGATGGAGCCGGAGAAAGTCTTGGCGTAGGCCTTCATCTCCGTCGCCAGTTCGCTGATCTGCGCCGTGTGCACGAACCGGCGGTGCTCGTTGGTCACCACGCCGATGGACAGCGTCATCAGCGGCACCTCGTACTCCTCCCCGCGGCGGTCCTTGCCGCGAAAGAAGCCGCGCTTCTGGTCTTCTTCGGCGTAGTGCAGCGGAATCAGCTCGCTGAACACGCTGATCACGTCCTCGCAGCACTGCCGGAAGTCTTCCAGCGGCGCGTTGAAGATGAAGTCGTCGCCGCCGATGTGGCCCACGAACGCGCTGGGCGAGTACGCCCGCACGATGTCGCGCAGGATGCGCGACAGAATCAGAATCACCCGATCGCCGTTGTTGTAGCCGTAGCGGTCGTTGAATTCCTTGAAGTGGTCCAGGTCGCAGTAGCACACCGCGAAGCGGGCTCCCGCGCGCAGCCGCTCCGCGATGTCGCGCTCGATCTGCACGGTGCCGGGAAGCAGCGTCGTGGGATGCACGCTCACGTCGCGCTCGGCGCGGCGCAGCGCCAGGCGCAGCCGGAGTTCGCACTCGCGCTGCGACAGTCCGTCCGCCAGCACCTCGTCGGCGCCGGCCTCCAGGGCGAGCGCGGCCGCGTCGTCCCCGCCCGCCTCGCCGCCACCGGCCACGTAGACGATGAGGGGGACGACGGACGTGAACGCCACGCCCTTGAGGTGGCGGCAGAGCTCCAGCACCTGCCCGGCGTCGGGAGAGCCGTCCAGCACGAGCGCGGCCGGGTACGCACGGCCCACGCGCTCCAGCACGTCCGCGGCGCTGGCGGCGTCCACCAGCGGCAGCCCCCGCTCGTCCGCGAACTCGCGGACGGTCTGGGGCGCGGCGCGGCCGTGCGGCGAAAAGTGCAGAAGAATGCGCTGGGGCATGGACGGGGAGCGAAGTAGAACCGCTGAAAAACGGCGGAAAGATTTTATCCGGCGGCGGCCGGGGCTGTCAAACCCCGGATCAGGCCGGGGTGCCCGCGGCGGCTTCCAGCGGCCGCGCCTCGTCAATCAGCAGGATCGGAATGCCGTCGCGCACCTCGTAGCGCAGGCGGTCGCGCTCGCACACCAGCGACTCCGGGTCCTGATCGTAGCGAAGGTCGCCCTTGCACTTGGGGCACACCAGAAGGTCCAGCAGCCACGGTTCAATCACGCGTTCTTCTCCGGATTGGGTACAGAAAAGCCGAAGCGCTGCAGCTGCAGAGGGTCCTTGCGCCAGCGCGGCACCACCTTGACCCACAGGTCCAGGTACACGGGCCCGCCCACGAACTCCTCGATCTTCAGCCGCGCCGACTGGCCCAGCCGCTTGATGGCCGCCCCGCCCTGCCCGATGATGATGGCCTTCTGGGTGGGCCGTTCCACGTAGATCGTGGCGCGGATGTACAGCGGCGACGAATTCTCGCGGAATTCGTCCACCTTTACGGCGATGCTGTACGGCACCTCTTTCTCGAACAGCTCGAACGCGGCCTCGCGCACGAACTCCGAAACAAAGAAGCGCACCGGCTGCGACGAGATGTCGTCTTCGGGAAAAAGGAAGGGCGATTCCGGAAGCCGGCGCGCGATCTCGGCCCGCAGTTCGTCGATCCCCGTTCCCGCCAGCGCCGACACCTCCCACGGCTCCAGCCCGAAGCGCTCCCGCGACCAGTTGCGCACCGTCTCAAGCTGCGCGGGCTTGGCCAGGTCGTGCTTGTTGCTGATGACCAGCAGCGACTTGGCCAGCGTCAGCAGCCGCAGCACGTCGGGGGAGAACTCGGGCATGCCCGCGGCGGCGTCCACCAGCAGCAGCACCACATCGGCGTCGTCGATGACCTCCGTGGCGGCGTACAGCATGGCGCGGTGCAGCAGGTAGCGCGGCTCCACCAGGCCGGGCGTGTCGATGAACACCATCTGCACGCCGTCGCGCGAGTCGATGCCCAGCACCCGTTCACGCGTGGTCTGGGCCAGCGGCGTGACGATGCTGAGCTTCTGCTCCACCAGCCGGTTCATCAGCGACGACTTGCCGGCATTGGGGTAGCCGACCAGGGCCACGTAGCCCGCGCGCGTGGCGGCGGAGGTCCCGGCGGGCGAATCGTCGTCGCGGGTCACGGCATCAGGTTGGTGCTCAACGGAATCCATGCGCGAATCTATTCCCCGCGAAGCCATACCCGCAAGGCAATTCGTGAGATAATCCGCAATGCGCCGCGGCCGCGGTCCACGGTCTACCACTTGCCGCCACCCGCTCGCCGCACACACGACAGCCGTGGACCGGCCGATCACCTGCACCGGATCGTCCCCACGCGGCCGATCGCCTCCGCTTCTCGCGTCGTCCGTCTGCGCGGGCGGTGTTGGAGAAAGGATTCGCGATGGAGAGGAGGACTGTGCGGCCGAGCCTGGCCACGTCCCTCTGCCCGTTCTCGCGCGGATGGTAGATCCTTCGTCGGCGCCCGGCTCGGTGCGACGGAGAGTCCCGTCGGCGCCGCCTCAGGATGACGCCGTGGGGCGCCCGACGAGAACGATGGTGCTCTCGAGAGAGTGCGCGAGCGTGCACGAGGTCCGCGGCCGCAGTCCGCGGAGGCGGACTTCGCGTGTTTCGAGGCGCGGTTTCAACCGCCGGACGGATCTCCGCCGCACGATGCCGCGCTTGGCCCGGAGCACGGGTTGGCCTGGAGCACGCACCTGGCCTGGAGCACGCGGCCGCCCGGGTGCGGAGGCGGCGCCGCAGGGACGCTCCAGACGCCCCACTCTCGTACTCTCGTACCTTCGTACGCGTACTGACGCACTCACGCACTGGTGTACAAACGCAGAAACGCCCGCCCCGAGCGTGAAGCTCGAGACGGGCGGTTCTGAAGATAAGGCCGGCGGCGCCGTACTCTCCCACCGGGTGGCC